>NZ_JBHVGB010000296.1:0-3512 GCF_042801335.1 Nocardioides sp. NPDC057577
GACCTATCCGGCGGCCAAGGGACGCAACGAGGTCCATGCCGTGGTCGACGTCGACCTCGACATCGCCGCCGGTGACGTACAGGCGATCGTCGGCTACTCCGGAGCCGGTAAGTCCACCCTGGTACGTCTGCTCAACGGCCTCGAGCCGGCCACCTCGGGCTCCATCCAGATCGGCGGCACCGAGCTCGTCGGCCTGCACGAGCGGCAGCTGCGGCCGATCCGGCTGGGCATCGGGATGATCTTCCAGCAGTTCAACCTCTTCGAGTCGCGTACGGTCTGGGGCAACCTGGCCTACCCGCTGCAGATCGCCGGCGTCGCCAAGGCCGAGCAGCAGCGCCGGATCTCCGAGCTGCTCCACTTCGTCGGGCTCCCCGACAAGGCCCACACCTACCCGCGCAACCTCTCGGGCGGGCAGAAGCAGCGCGTCGGCATCGCCCGCGCGCTGACCACCAACCCCTCGCTGCTGCTCGCCGACGAGGCCACCAGCGCGCTCGACCCGGAGACCACCCACGAGGTGCTTCGGCTCCTGAAGCGGGTCAACGAGGAGTTCGGCACCACCATCGTCGCCATCACCCACGAGATGGAGGTCGTCCGCGAGCTGGCCGACCACGTCGCGGTCATGGAGAACGGGCGGATCGTCGAGTCCGGCGCGGTCTACGACATCTTCTCCGCACCGCAGCAGCCGGTGACCCGGCGCTTCGTCGGCACCGTCGTCGACGACGAGCCCGCACCGGTCGCGCTTGCCGCACTGAGGTCCCGCCATCCCGGCCGCTTCGTGAAGCTCGAGCTGCGCGGGGGCGGTCCTCGCCAGGCCGACCTCTTCGCGGTCCTCCTCGAGCGCGGGGTCGCCTTCGAGCTCGTCTTCGGCGGCATCGAGGAGATCCAGGGTGCCACCTTCGGCAACCTGACGCTCGCGCTCGACGGTCCTGCGAGCTCGGTCGACGAGGCCGTACGCGAGCTGTCCGCCCTCGTCCCCGCCAAGGAGCTGTGATGCTTCTCCCCACTGATACCCGCCTCGGCGAGCTGTGGCCCGACATCTGGCAGGCCACCGGCGAGACGCTGCTCATGGTCGCGCTGACGATGCTCATCGGCGGCGCGCTGGGTCTGCTGCTCGCGCTCGGCCTCTACCTGACCCGCAAGGGTGGGCTGTACGAGAATGCCGTCGTCTCGTTCGTCCTCAACGTCCTGGTCAACTTCTTCCGGCCGATCCCGTTCATCATCTTCATCGCCGCCGTCCAGCCAGCCGCGCGGCTGGTCGTCGGCACCGGGATCGGCTTCTCGGCGGTGGTGTTCTCGCTGATCCTGGCATCGATGTTCGGCATCGCGCGGATCATCGAGCAGAACCTGGTGACGGTCCCGCCAGGAGTCATCGAGGCTGCTCGGGCGATGGGTGCGAGCCGCGCCCGGATCGCCGCCACCGTCGTCCTCCCCGAGGCGCTGGCGCCGATCATCCTCGGTTACACCTTCGCCTTCGTCGCGGTCGTCGACATGTCGGCGGTCGCCGGCCTGATCGCCGGCGGCGGTCTGGGCAGCTTCGCCCAGACCTTCGGCTACCGGCAGTACGACCCGACCGTCACCTGGGTCTGCGTGCTCATCCTGGTCGCGCTGGTGCAGGTCATCCAGCTGCTCGGCAACACGCTCTCGGCGCGGATCCTGCGGCGCTGAGGCTCGGTTCGACCCTCAGGCGCGGGCCAGGATCTCGCCGTGGAGGACGGAGAACCACCCGTCCTCCGCCTCAGCCCACGACCGCCACCCGCCCGCGACCCGGGCGAGGTCGGCGGTCGTGGCGTCTCCGGAGTCGACGAGCTGGCGGGCGACCGCGGAGTCGGTGAACCGGTCGGCCCACATCCCACCCCACCACGCCCGGTCCTCGGGGTCGGCGAAGCACCAGGTGCTCGAGGTGGCCTCGATGTCGGTGAAGCCGGCGGCCCGCGCCCAGGAGAGCAGGCGGCGGCCGGCGTCGGGCTCACCGCGGTTGGCCCGTGCGGCGCGGTGGTAGAGGCGCAGCCACTCGGTCAGCTCGGCCGACTCCGGCCACCAGACGAAACCCGCATAGTCGCTCTCGCGCACCGCCACGATCCCACCGGGCTTGGTCACCCGCCGCATCTCCCGCAGCGCCTGCACCGGGTTCGCCACGTGCTGCAGCACCTGATGCGCGTGAACGACGTCGTACGCGGCGTCCTCGATGCTCAGCGCGTGCACGTCCTCGACGCAGAAGTCGACGTTCGCGACTCCCCCGGCCTCGGCGGCCCGCCGAGACAGCTCGAGCTCCGGCTCCCCGATCTCCGTCGCGGTCACGTGAGCGACCCGGCCGGCAAGATCGAGCGTGATCGTCCCCGGCCCGGCACCCACGTCGAGCAGCCGCTGCTCAGGGCTCAGGTGCGGCAGCAGATAGGCGGCGGAGTTCTCCGCCGTACGCCACCTGTGCGAGCGAAGCACCGACTCGTGATGGCCATGCGTGTAGGTCGACATGCACCGACTCTACGCGTGGAATCCCGACACCTGAGACGATATTCTCGTTATGCGGACAATCTGGGCAATGCGGAGTCGGCGCAGCCGAGACGCCGCCGGCCCCAGAGGATCCCACCCACCAGCCCGCCGAGAAGCAGCGTGTTGAGCACGATCACCATGCCGGTCTCGAACGGCGCCGCGCCACCACCCGGTCGCGCGTCCTCGGGCGCCACCTCATGCCGGTCGAACACGGCCTGCCCGTGGCCAGAGACCTGGGGCTCGTCGGCCCTCGCCGCGCTCAGCGCCGCGGAGGCGAGGACGACGGCAACCATCCCGGCGAGCAGAATCCGCAAGGTGCGACTCATCATGCTGTCGAGCGTGAGCCTCGGTCCCGTCAGGAACCCGACGCACACCGTCCCTACCGGCAACAACCCGGTGAACAATCAGGAGGAGCCGATCAGGTGGAGATCAGCCGGTTGAACATCCGGTTGGCCCAGCTCGGGGTGACTCCGGATAGACCGAGCAGGAATCTCGCCTTGGTGCCGACGCCGCGATGGACGCCGCCGAGCAGGCCGTGTCCGCTGGTCGCGGCCGCGTAGACGGACTCGGCGACGTCGTCGGGGGTGAGCGAGACCTTGAGCCGTCGCAGCGCCGGGAAGTCGTGACCCCACACCATCGAGGTGTCCGCGAACAGCGGCCACAGGGCGGTCACCGTGATCCCGTCGGCGGACCACTCCAGGTCGAGGGCCTCGGAGAGGCCGCGTACGGCGAACTTCGTGGCGGAGTAGATCGCCATGCCCGGCTGGCCGTAGATGGCGGAGGCGGAGGCGAGGTTGACGACGTGGGAACCGGGCCGCAGGAAGGGTCGCGCGAGGTGGCAGCCATTGACCAGGCCCTTGACGTTGACGTCGATGATCGCCTGCTGCCGATCCAGCGGCAGGTCGGCGAACCTGCCGATCTGGATGATGCCGGCGTTGTTGACGAGTACGTCGAGACTGCCGCCGCTCACGGCGACGAAGCCGTCCAGGGCGGCCTGCCAGGACGCGGCGTCACGTACGTCC
>NZ_JBHVGB010000297.1:0-3490 GCF_042801335.1 Nocardioides sp. NPDC057577
GTTCCAGCCCATCTACCCGCGGGTAGAGGGCCGGAACGCCCTGAACTATCTGTGCTGGGTGCGATCAGCGGCCGCGCAGGTTGCCGCGCATGCCCTTCATCGAGGTCGGGACGGGGCCCTTAGGGATCGGCATGGTGCCGCGGGTGGCGTCGACCGCCTTGAGGCGGTTGAGGATGTCGGTGATCTCGGGGCCGGAGACGTTGCGGCCGATCTTGGTGACGTGCTTGGTCAGCTGCGGCAGCGGGACCTCGTCCTCACCGTTGCCGGCGACGACGGTCGTGATCGGCACGTCGGCCAGGACCCGGGCGTGGGTGCGCTTGGTGCTGGCCAGCAGGGAGCGGACCTTGCTCGGGCTGTTGCCCTCGCCCACGAGGACGACCCCCGGAGGACCGACCACACGGTGCACGAGGGTCTGGCTGCGCGGCTCGACGCCCACGGCCTGGGTGACGGTCCAGCCCCGGCGGAGCATGGTCAGGGCGGCGTACCCGCCACCGATCTGGCCCTCGAGCCGGGAGTACATCACCTTCTGCGCGCGCCGCGAGAAGACCACCATCGCGGCGAGGAGGCCGGCCAGCAGGGCGCCGACGATCGTGAAGATCCAGGAGAAGATGCCCTCACCGGGCAGGAACCAGAAGATCACGCCGGCGACCGCGGCGACGACCACGAAGATCGAGCCGAGGATGAGGCCGATCTTGGGGTCTGACTGCTTGGTGAGCTTGTAGGTCTCCACCATCTGCTGGCGGCGACTCATGCTGCTCGGGTCGGTCTGGGACATCTTCCTCTTTCAGTTCTCGTACGCAGGGACTCAGGCCACGGAGGAGGCGTCTCGCGCCTCGATCGCCTGACGGTACAGCCGACCGGCGCGGTAGGACGAACGAACGAGCGGTCCGGACATGACTCCGGAGAAGCCGATCTCCTCGGCCTCGGCCTGGAGCTCGATGAACTCCTCGGGCTTGACCCAGCGCTCGACGGGGTGGTGACGCACGCTCGGGCGCAGGTACTGGGTGATCGTGATCAGCTCGCAGCCGGCCGCGTGCAGGTCGCGCAGCGCCTCGGAGACCTCCTCGCGGGTCTCGCCCATGCCCAGGATCAGGTTGGACTTGGTGACCAGCCCGAAGTCGCGGGCCTGGGTGATCACATCGAGGCTGCGCTCGTAGCGGAACGCCGGGCGGATCCGCTTGAAGATCCGCGGGACGGTCTCGACGTTGTGGGCGAGTACCTCGGGACGGGACTCGAAGACCTCGGTGAGGAGCTCCGGGATGCCGTTGAAGTCGGGGATGAGGTTCTCGACGCCGGTCTCGGGGTTGAGCTCGTGGATCTGCTTGACCGTCTCGGCGTAGAGCCAGGCGCCGCCGTCGGCGAGGTCGTCACGGGCGACGCCGGTGATGGTGGCGTACTTCAGGCCCATGGTCTGCACGGACTCGGCCACGCGGCGCGGCTCGTCGCGGTCGAGGTCGGTCGGCTTGCCGGTGTCGATCTGGCAGAAGTCGCAGCGCCGGGTGCACTGGTCGCCACCGATGAGGAAGGTGGCCTCGCGGTCCTCCCAGCACTCGAAGATGTTGGGGCAGCCGGCCTCCTGGCACACCGTGTGCAGGCCCTCGGACTTCACCAGCGCGGTGAGCTCCTTGTATTCCGGCCCCATCTTCGCTTTGGTCTTGATCCACTCCGGTTTGCGTTCGATCGGAGTCTGCGCGTTGCGGACCTCGAGACGGAGGAGCTTGCGACCTTCTGGGGCAGGAGCTTGAGTCACCCCACAAGCCTACGCCGCGTGGGGGCGGAACCTCGAAGCCAGGTTGTTACTGGACGGTCACTCCGGATCTAGCCCAGGCTGGGGGAGAGCAGCGGGACCCGGGGAGTCTTGGCCGGGTCAGGCTTGGGCTCCAGGCTCTCGCCCTGGTCGTAGTCGCGCCAGGAGAGCATCTCGGCGACCTGCTCGTGGAGGACGGGCATCGCCTCGGTGTTGCCGATCTGCCGCCCCGCCTCGATCGAGAGCGTGGTCACGCCGGCGTCAGAGATCCCGCACGGCACGAACCGCTCGTACCACCCCAGGTCGACGTCGCAGTTGAGCGCGATGCCGTGCATGGTCACGTGCTGGCTGACCCGCAGCCCGATCGCCCCGACCTTGCGCTCCAGGCGGCGTACGCCGTCGGGGGTCTCGCCCGCGGGCAGCCACACGCCGCTGCGGCCCGGGACCCGGTAGGCGGTGACGCCGAACGCGGCACAGGTGCGGATCATCGCCTGCTCCAGGCGGCGTACGAAGTCGACGACCTTGACCTTCTCCGGCAGCCGCACGATCGGGTAGGCGACGATCTGGCCGGGGCCGTGGAAGGTCACCTCACCGCCGCGGTCGACGTCGATCACCGGCGCGCCACCGGGGTCCGCGGGCCGGTCCTCCGGCTTCGTACGCTTCCCCGCGGTGTAGGTCGGCGGATGCTCGAGCAGCAGCACGGTGTCGGGCTCTTCGCGGTCCACGACGCGCTGGTGGATCTGCTTCTGCAGCTCCCAGGCGTCCAGGTAGTCGATCGTCCCGACCTCAACGAAGCGCAGCTCAGTCACATCCGCGATCGTACGCCGGGGCGGATAACGGTTTGGCGACAACCCCGCGGGGGTAAAGAGATTGTGCGCAGAATGCGCGTGCTTCGACTGGCCGCGCTCGGGAGCGATCGGTCATCGGATCAGTCTTGAAAGGCACACAGACGTGCGTACCACCCAGAACCGGCCCACAACCCGGCGCCGCCTCGCGGCGGCCGCCCTCGCCCTGACCGCGACCTGCACCGTTGCGGCATGCGGCGGGAACGGCAGCGACGCGAACGACGCAGCCGACGCCGCACCTTCCATCGAGCCCGGCACCACGCTGTCGGCGTCCGAGGCCACGAAGGTCGTGAAAGCGGCCGCCGAGTCCATGTCGACGGTCCACGTCGAGATGGAGATCAACGCCGTCGAGGAGGGCGAGAAGATCGCCGGGACCGGCGAAGGCGACTTCCAGGAGGACCCGATTGCCTTCCACGTGAAGGGCGAGATCCGCGGTGCCGACGAACCGAGCACGGTCGAGTTCGTCATTCTCGACGACACCACGTACGCCAGCATGGACGGCGAGTGGGTGATGGGCGGATTCGCCAGCGTGATGTCCGCGATGATGCCGGCGCCCAACCTCTTCCTCGACTCCGTCACCCGTGCGATCTCTGCGGACACCACGACGTACGTCGGGCAGGAGGCGATCGAGAGTGTCGACACCGCCCACTACACGTTCGCCGCGGGTGAGTCGGACTTCGGCGCGGAGGGCTCGACGGTCGATGTCAACGTCGACTCCGAGGGGCGGCTGGTGCGGATGAAGATGAACGGCGGCGACGCCGGGAACATCGTCTTCGACCTGTCCGCTCACGGCGAGCCGGTGACCATCCAGAAGCCGAGCGGCAAGATCACCGACATGTCCGACATGGAGATGTAGCCGAGACCCGGTGAGATGACGAGCGGCGCGGCCCCCGTGGGG
>NZ_JBHVGB010000298.1:0-3410 GCF_042801335.1 Nocardioides sp. NPDC057577
CCTTCGGGGGATGAGCGTCTAGCCGGCTACGCGGGCGGCGATCGCGTCGCCGACCTCGGAGGTCGTACGTGGCTCCGAACCGCGCTCGGAGAGGTCGGCGAGCACGGCGGTGTCGATGACTGCGGCAGCCTCGGGGTGACCGAGGTGCTCGAGCAGGAGGGCCCCGGACAGGATGGCCGCAGTGGGGTCCGCCTTCTGCTGGCCGGCGATGTCGGGGGCGGAGCCGTGGACGGGCTCGAACATCGAGGGGAACTCCCGGGAGGAG
Organism: Nocardioides sp. NPDC057577; assembly: GCF_042801335.1. Lineage (NCBI taxonomy): Bacteria > Bacillati > Actinomycetota > Actinomycetes > Propionibacteriales > Nocardioidaceae > Nocardioides > Nocardioides sp. NPDC057577. The sequence goes on from NZ_JBHVGB010000298.1 coordinate 266, forward strand.
TTGATGTTGCCGGAGGCGGCCAGGCCGATGCCGCCGGTGATGGCAGCGGCGAGGTCGGTGATGATGTCGCCGAAGATGTTGTCGGTGACGATCACGTCGAAGCGGCTCGGGTCGGTGGCGAGGAAGATCATCACGGCGTCGATGTGGAGGTAGTCCACGGTGACGTCGGGGAACTCCTCGGCGACCTGCTGGGTGATCCGCCACCACAGCGAGCCGGCGTTGACGAGCACGTTGGTCTTGTGGACCAGCGTCAGCTTCTTGCGCGGGCGCGCCTGAGCGCGGACGAAGGCGTCGCGTACGACCCGCTCCACGCCGTAGGCGGTGTTGACCGAGGTCTCGGTGGCGACCTCGTGCGGGGTTCCGACCCGCATCGCGCCACCGTTGCCGGTGTAGAGACCCTCGGTGCCCTCGCGCACCACGACGAAGTCGATCTCGCCCTTGTCGAGCACGGCCGGCGACAGCGGGGAGGTCGCCCCCGGGAAGAGCCGCGACGGGCGCAGGTTGACGTAGTGGTCGAGCTCGAAGCGGAGCTTGAGCAGCAGGCCGCGCTCCAGGATGCCCGGGGGCAGGTTCGGGTCGTTGGGCTTGCCGCCGACCGCGCCGAGCAGGATGGCGTCCTGCTCCTTGATCTCAGCGAGCACGGAGGACGGAAGCACCTCGCCGGTGGCGAGATAGCGCTCGGCGCCGAGGTCGTAGCGGGTCTGCTCGAACTTCACCGGTGAAGCGACCTCGAGCACCTTGAGAGCCTCGGCAGTCACCTCCGGTCCGATGCCGTCGCCGGGGATCACTGCGAGGTTGGTCGTAGACATACGGCGAGACTAGTTGTCGTCGGGCAGCTGGCCGCCGTTGTCCCGCAGGTCGAGCGCCTGCTGGACCGCGGCGATGGTGTTCTCGACGCTGTGCGGGTTGTCGGGGTCGTGGCTCGCAGGGCCCCACTCGCGGCCACGCTCGTTATAGTCGGCGGGGCTCTCGGGGTACATCGCGTACATGGCTTCTTCCTTCACACTTCGGGTCAACAGAGGGTGTGGGAGAGAAGCCGGGGTCTTTGGGAAGACGGAAGCCACCGCGACGAGGTGGCTTCTCCTGCGGTCGTTACCGCTGGGCCCCGTCGCGGCACTCGAGTACGAGAAAAATGCTCCGCATGGTGAACTGACGGTAACCCGAGATGTCTCTTCCGTCATCGAATCTGGACCAAAGGTCCGACATCCGAGACACACATGCGGGTAAGTCGTCGGAACATCGGGAAGACTGGTCCTGTGAGCGCACCTCCAGAGCTTCCTGACATCGTGACCCGTGCCTTCGACGTCTCCCGTCGCGCGGGCTATGTGTCGTTCTGCCGCAACGAGACCGGGCGGCTGCTGGCGACTCTGGCGGCCACCCGGAGCGGCACGATGGCAGAGTTCGGCACCGGGTGCGGTGTCGGCACCGCGTGGCTGCGAAGCGGCGTACGCGGCAAGGCCGCTCAGATCGTCTCCGCCGAGCTCGACGAGCACCTCGCCAAGGAGGCCGCCGAGATCTTCGCCGATGATGCGCAGGTCGAGGTCATCGCCGCCGACTGGGGCATCCTGCGCGACCGCGGCCCGTTCGCGCTGCTCTTCCTGGACGCCGAGACCCCCGGCGGAGTCTCCCCCGACCAGCTCTCCGACCTCGTCGAGGAGGGCGGCATCGTCGTCATCGACGACCTCATCCCGACCGACCTGTGGCCGCCGATCGTCTACGGCCGCGTCGACAGCCTGCGCGAGTCCTGGCTCACCGACGAGCGTTTCACCACCGTCGAGGTCATGGTCGCCGCCGACACCAGCGTCCTGCTCGCCACCAAGCGCTGAGGCCGCCCGGGATGCTCACCGAGTTACCTCGGTGAGCATGCGCTTCCTTCGTGGAGTTCCGCGAGGAGAGCGCGCCCTAACCGAGTTACCTCGGTGAGCATCCCGTCCGCCGACCTAGTCGAAGAGCTCCTGAGCCAGGAAGTGGCCTGACTTCGGAGCGCGCGGGACGGCGAAGATCGCCGATCCGACATGGGCGATGTACTCGTTGAGCAGGTCGACACGTCCGAGCTTGCGCTGCAGGTCGACGAAGGCCGCGGGGTCCTTCATGTAGGCGATGAAGAAGAGCCCGGCGTCGAGCTGGCCGAACGAGTTCAGCCCGTCGGTGAAGTTGTAGCCGCGGCGCAGGATCTTGGTTCCCCCGTTGTTCTCCGAGGCGGCCAGGGCGACGTGGGAGGTCGGGTCGATGACCGGCTCGCCGTCGCGTACGGCCTTGAAGTCCGGGGTGTCGAACTCCTTCGACCCAGTCAGCGGTGCGCCCTCAGCCTTGTCGCGGCCGATGGTGAGGTGCTGGGTCTGGATGGTGGTGCCGTCCCAGACCTCGATGTCCATGTTGATCTTGCGGGTGACCAGATAGCTGCCGCCCCGCATCCAGGCCGGCTCGTCCTCGTCCACCACCCAGACGAACTCGTCCAGGTCCTCCTCGGAGGTGATGTTGCGGGTGCCGTCCTTGAGACCCATCAGGTTGCGCGGGGTCTTCTGACCCTTACCGGCCGAGGCACGGCCGAAGCCGAGCACCGTCCAGCGGGTAGTCACCAGGCCGCGTCCGATCCGGATCAGGTCACGGATGGCGTGGTAAGCCACCTGCGGGTCGTCGGCGCAGGCCTGCAGGGCCAGATCGCCGCCGCACAGCTCCGGCTTGAGCTCGTCGGCGGGCAGCCGCGGGATCTCGGCCAACAGCTTCGGCCCCTTCCCTGCCAGGCCGAAGCGGTCGTCGAAGAGACCGGGCCCCAGACCGAGGGTGACGGTGAGCGAGGCCGGCGAGAGGTCGTACGCCTCCCCCGTGTCCTGCGGCACGCCGTTGCTCCTCGTCGGCTCGACGGATCCGACCGGGTTGCCCTTCATCATCGTCGCCATCGCGGCCGACCAACGCGCGAAGAGGACCTTCAGCTGCTCCGTGGTGGTCCCCTCGACGACGTCGAGGGACATGAAGACCAGGTGCCGCTGCGGCGGGGTCGCGATGCCGACTTGGTGGTCGCCGGTGTAGAAGTCGTACGCCTTGGAGAGGTCGAGCCCGTCGGAGGCCGACGCTTCGGCAGGCGAGACGGCGCGGCCGCCGAGGAACCCGACCGCCGCCCCGGCCGCGACGCCGCCCCCGGCGC
>NZ_JBHVGB010000299.1:0-3388 GCF_042801335.1 Nocardioides sp. NPDC057577
CGGGGGTTGGTTCGGGTCAGCGGTAGGTCTTGGCCCACCAGCGGTGGGTGGCCTTGTCGGGGGTCGCGACGCCGTGACAGGAGAACGCGGTGCCCTGGCCACACTTGAAGTTGCTGCTCGCGTTGGCGAAGGTGACCTCGACCTTGCGGATCCGCTTCGAGGAGAAGCCCTCGATGGTCTTGGTGGCGATGCCCTTGCTGTTGGGCTTGAGGTAGTAGACGGCGCGGGTGCCGTCGGTGCGGAACACGCTGATCACAGCGGCGTTGGCGTTGGGCCGGGCCACGTCGACCTTCACGCGCAGCTTCCAGCCCTTGCCCACCTTCTTGGGGACGAGGCGCTGGGAGGCGTAGGTCAGGTGCTTGAGGGTGAACTTGCCGTCGACCGTCTGCCGCTTGGCGGGCAGCGCCGTGCGGCCGTCGTAGACCGGCGGGTAGTAGGCCCCGCCCTCGCTGTAGGCCTTCGAGGGGGCCAGGTTGGCGGCGGCGAACCGGATGTACTCCTGCTTCAGCGTGGTGCCACGCTGAGCAAGGGCCTGCCGGATGGCGGTGGTGGAGTAGGTCGACGGTGCTCGGTTCCAGATCGAGAGGACCACCTCCGGCAGCGTCCCGCGCTCCTTGGCGAAGCGCTCGGACAGGTAGCGGAAGAAGATCCAGTTGCCGTAGATCCCGAGGTTGGAGGCGTAGGAGTTGTCCAGCGGCTTGCGCTGGTCCTCGAGCTGGCCGTAGCCGAGGTACTGCCGGTTGTCGTTGATGCTGTCGTAGACCTCGTCCTCGACCCAGGTCGCGGTCGACTCCATCATCCAGCGGTCCTCGCCGGCGTCGTAGGCGAACTGGACCGCGTGGAAGTATTCGTGAGCGGCGGTCACCCGGAGGTTCTCGGTGGGCGTGTTGTAGGACCCGTACTCGCTGGTGGCGTAGTCGTTGTCCAGGACGCAGTAGGCCGTCGCCGCGGTCTTGGAGACCTTCGTCTCGGGCGCGCAGTAGCCGTAGTAGCCCTCGTCGTAGAGGTTCTCCAGGTAGATGTCGACCTTGCCCGGGGTGACCGACTTGTCGGCCGCGGGCTTGCGATAGCCCGCCTGGACGTAGAGGTTGTGGACCTTCGTGACCACGTCACGGACCTGGGTCGCGTACGCCGTCGAGGCACGGTCGCCGCCCTTGCCCGGCGTGTAGTGGACGCAGACCACGTCGCTGCAGGTCTGGGTCGCGGTGCGGGGGCGGGCGAGCAGCTCACGCGCGGCCGCCTTGTTGGAGCCGTCCAGGGCATCCTTGGCGTTCCACAGGTCGGCCAGCGCGATGGTCGCGTCGGGCCGGCCGGCGATGTGGCGCCCGGGCACGACCTGGCGGGCGCCGCGCACCGACTGGTTGCGCTTGACCTTCTTGGCCGCGGCGAGCGCCTCCCGGGCCACCTTCTCCGTCACCGGCTGCTCGGCGCTGGTGTCGCCGCCGGTCCTCACCGAGGTCGCCGGCGTCGACCCGGTTGCCGGCATGGTGGCGACGAACGTCGCAACGACCATGCCCGCGATCAAGGCGAGGGAGCGTTGTTTCCGGTTGATCCGGCGGGCAATGTTTCGCATGAGGTACCAGACGTTCGGGATGGCAGACTTGGGCAGTCTAAGCGCAGAGCGACGCTGTGTCCGGCGGACACGGCCTAGACCGGCACAGTGACGCGATGGAGCCTGTTGCTTCCGGTTGCGGTGGCGTACGACCTGGTCCAGGTGGCCGTGGTGTTGGAGTCCTTGCGCTCGCCGATGACGTACCAGTCCATCTGGGCGCGGGTGCGGGTCACGTCGAGGACGGAGTAGCCGTGGTCGTCGAAGTTGAGGTAGCGGACATGGCGGTTGGCCGTCTGGATGATGCCTTCGACCGTCAGACTTACCGTGCGGCGCGGGGCGCCGAGGATGTCCTTGAGGTTGTTCGAGGTCACCGACGTGGCCACGAACTCGACGCCGGCGGTCTTGCCGAGCGGGTAGACGGCGGAGTCGTACGGCAGGTCGCAGGCCCAACCGGAGTGGATGTCGCCGGTGACGAAGACGGTGTCGGTGATCGCGTTGTCGCGGATGTGCTCGAAGAGCTCGGTGCGGTCGGCGGTGTAGCCGTCCCACTGGTCCACGTTGTAGGCGATGCCGTTGTCGGGCAGCAGGCCGGTGACGTCGTTGACCGGCGCGATCAGGCTCTTCGGGAGCGCGCCGAAGGTGACCGGGGCGATCATCACCGGATTGCCGACGATCTTCCACCGGGCGCCGGTGAGCAGCCCGTCCTTGAGCCACGCCAGCTGCTCGTCGCCGGTGATCGTGCGGTCGGGGTCGTCGACTCCGGCGAGGTCGGTGCGGGCGACCTGCTGGGAGCGGTACGAGCGCAGGTCGAGCATGCTCAGCTCGAGCAGGTTGCCGAAGCGCAGCCGTCGGTAGATCCGGTCGTGGAGGTGGCCGTCGGTCTCCACGGTTGCCGTGCCGTCCACACGCAGCGGCATCCACTCGTCGTAGGCCTGGTTGGCGTTGGTCTTGCGGTCGATCCAGTCGTACTCGCCGGGCTCGTTGTTCTCGGCACCCAGCAGCCAGGCGTCGTTGGCCGACTCGTGGTCGTCCCAGGTGACGATCCAGGGCAGCCGGGCGTGAGCGGCGGAGAGGTCGACATCGCGCTTGTAGTGCGCGTGCCGGATCCGGTAGTCGGCCAGCGTGTGCATCTCGTGGGCGGGCTCGTGCGGACGGACGTCCTCGTTGGCCATGCCGTAGCCGTACTCGCCGGGACCGTACTCGTAGAGGTAGTCGCCCAGGTGGAGGATCGCGTGCAGGTCGTCGCGGGCGGCCAGGTGCCGGTAGGACGCGAACCAGCCGGCTTGCAGGTTGGAGCAGGAGACCACCCCGAAACGTACGTTCTCTGGGGCCGCGTCGGCGGCAGGAGCCGTCCGGGTACGCCCGACACGGCTGGTCTGGCCGTTGTAGGTGAAGCGGTAGAAGTACCAGCTCTCCGGGGCCAGGCCGGTGACGTCGAGCTTCACGGTGTGGTCGCGGTCGGGGCCGGTCTGCCGGGATCCCCTGGCGGTGACGCGGCCGAAGTCCGCGGTGGGCGAGACCTCCCAGCGGACCAGGACCTCCTCGCCGCTGCCGGAGCCGGGGGTCGCGTCGGCGGACGGCGTGACCCGGGTCCAGATGACCACCCGGTCCGGGAGCGGGTCGCCGGAGGCGACGCCGTGCTGGAAGTGGTTGAGCGAGCCGCCGGCGGCCTCGGCGGACTCAGCGGGCTCGGGGAGAGCGATGGCTCCGGCCGCTGCGGCGCTCGCGAGCCCGGCGGCGATGAGGGTGCGGCGGTCGATCTGCGTCTGGGTCGTGCTGCTCTGGGTCACGCTGTATGGAACGACGCAGCCGCCGGCCCTGTCATGGGCCGGCGGC
>NZ_JBHVGB010000300.1:0-3201 GCF_042801335.1 Nocardioides sp. NPDC057577
CGTTAGAACGAGCCGACTCGGCTATCCGGCGACGTGCGCGAGGATGCCGTCGATGATCCGGGCCAGGCCGTAGTCGAGCTCGCGCGCGGGGTCGGTGGCCGCCTGGTAGGCCTCGCCGGCGGCGGTGCCGACCCGGTTGGCCAGCGGATAGTGGCTGCCCGCCATGACCTCGCTCAGGGTGTCGTAGTTGGCCTCCCACCACTGTGACTCGGTCATCCCGGTGACCTGCTCGGCACGTCGCTTCATGAGCTCGCTGCGCGCGATGTTGCCCGCGAACCCGATCAGCACGGCGACGGTCTGGTCCATCTCCAGGTCCGAGAGCCCGAGACCGTCGACCGCCTGCAGCTGCCACTCGTAGCGGTCGCTCATGTTGGGCCCGAGCCAGGGGCGTACGTCCTGCACCTCGAGCAGCCACGGATGGGCCCGGAGCTCGTCGTGGGTGAGGTTGGCGACCAGCTCGAGGCGCTTGCGCGGGTCCGTGGGCAGCTCCGGCAGCTCGGCGCGGCCGGTCACCTGGTCGGCCATGAGCACCAGCAGCGCGTCCCGGTTGGGCACGTAGGAGTAGAGCGTCATCGCCCCCAGGCCGAAGCGCTGGGCGATCGCGCGCATCGTCACGGCAGCCAGGCCCTCGGCGTCGGCGAGGTCGATCGCGGCGTCGACGATCTCGTCGACGCTCACCTTCTGCTTCGGACCCCGTTTCGACCTGGGCTCCTCGCGCGCCCCGCCCCGATGGCGCCACAGCAGGCGAAGGGAGGGATCCGTCTGGTCTGGCTGGTCCGGCACGTCGCTCATCGTAACCTCATCCGAAATAATTTCGTACGTCGTACGGAACAAATGCTACAGTCGCTCCGTTGAGATCTTCGTACAGCGTACGAAATTGGAGGAACGTATATGCCGAACGACGCCAAGCCGGTGCCGCCGCGCTGGCTCAAGCCGATGAACAAGGTCTTCATGACCCTGTCGAAGACCGGGATCGGGATGAAGGAGCTGCCGGTGCTCACCGTGCCGGGCCGCACGAGCGGCAAGCCCCGCAGCACCCCGCTCTCCGTGCTGGACCTGAACGGCGGGCGCTACCTGCTCGAAGGCTTCCCGGGCGCCGACTGGGCGCGCAACGTACGTGCCGCCGCCGGCCGCGCAACCCTCCGGATCGGGAGGAGCACGGAGGATGTGCGCCTCGTGGAGGTCGAGGGAGACGAAGCACTGACGGTGCTCCGGCTCTGGCCCGACCGGATGGCCGACGGGGCGAAGATCATGCTCGACGCCGGGGTGGTCACGGACCTGACGCCGGAAGCCTTCGAGACGGTGGTCGGGCAGTGCGGCGTGTTCCGGATCGAGGTGGCGCGATGAGTCCGCTCTCCGCCCGCGGCGTGCGCAAGCGCTACCGCGACACCCAGGCGCTCGACGGCCTCGACCTCGAGGTCGCCGCCGGCACCGTGCACGCCCTGCTGGGGCCCAACGGCGCCGGCAAGTCGACTGCGGTGAACGTCTTCGCGACCCTGACCCGGCCCGACGCCGGCGAGGTGCGCGTCGGCGGCCACGATGCCGTACGCCACCCCGCCCGGGTCCGCTCCACGATCGGCCTGGTCGGGCAGAGCGCCGCCCTCGACGAGGCCCTCCACGGCCGCGAGAACCTGGTCATGTTCGGCCGCCTCCACGGCCTCTCGAAGGCCGATGCCGTACGCCGCTCCCGCGACCTCCTCGACGCCTTCGGCCTCACCGATGCCGGCGACAGGAAGGTCTCGGGCTACTCCGGCGGGATGCGCCGCCGGCTCGACATCGCCGCCGGTCTGGTCACCCGGCCGCGGATCCTCTTCCTCGACGAGCCAACCACCGGGCTGGACCCGCGCGGCCGCCACGAGGTCTGGGAGATGGTGCGCCAGGTGGTCGCCGACGGGACCACGGTGCTGCTGACCACGCAGTACCTGGACGAGGCCGACCAGCTGGCCGGGATGGTGACCGTGCTGGGCGAGGGCCGGGTGATCGCCTCGGGCACCCCGGCATCGCTCAAGGACGAGCTCGGCGGCGACCGGGTGATCCTCACCGCACTCGATCCCGAGCACCTCGACCGGATGGCGTCGGCCCTGGGGCCGGCGGTCACCGTCTCCGCGGAAACCCTGGAGGTCACGGTCGAGGCCGGCGCCTCGGGCGGCGGCGCGACCCTGGTCGAGGTCGTACGCACCCTGGACGCCGCCAGGATCAACGTCGACGACGTGCTGCTGAGACGACCGACCCTCGACGAGGTGTTCCTGCACGTGACCAGCCCCGACCACCGACGTACCCCTGAAGGAGCCGCCTGATGTCCGCTCTCGCCGCGACCCTGCGCCAGTCGTGGGTGATCACGCTTCGTGACCTCAAGCACTGGCAACGCGAACCCTGGGGAATCGTCTTCGGCATCCTGTTCGCGATCATGATGCTGCTGGTCTTCGGCTACCTGTTCGGCGGCGCTATCCAGATGCCGGGCGGCGGTGACTACCTGCACTACCTGCTGCCGGGCGTGCTCGCGCTGACCATGATGTTCGGTATCGACGGCACCATGGCGGTCGTCACCGAGGACACCAAACGCGGCGTCACCGCGAGGTTCAGGTCGCTGCCGATCTCCAGCCTGGCGGTGCCTGCGGGCCGGGCGGTGGCCGACCTCGCCAACTCCGCGCTCCAGCTGGCCGTACTGATGGTTGGCGGCTTGCTCATCGGATGGCGCGTCGACGCCTCGCTGGGGTCGGCGCTCACCGCGGTCGGGCTGCTGCTGTGGCTGCGCCTGGCGATGCTGTGGCTCGGCATCTTCCTCGGCTTGACCCTGCGGATGGAGGGTGCGCTGACGATGGTGCAGGTGCTGGTGTGGCCCTTGGGGTTCACATCGAACCTGTTCGTTCCCGCCGAGACGATGCCCGACTGGCTGGGCTTCCTGGCCTCCTGGAACCCGGTCTCCGCCACCGCCGCGGCGTGCCGCGACCTGTTCGGCAACCCCACCGGCATCACCGAGGGCGTGCTCGCCGACCACGCGATGCTCTTGGCACTGGCCTGGCCCGCGGTGCTGATGGCGATCTTCGTCCCGCTCTCGACCCGCGCCTTCCGGCGTCTGGGCTGAGAGTCCGGGCTGAGAGTCTGGGCTGAGAAAGCAGAACGGGCCCGGGAAGGCGATGCCATCCCCGGCCCGTTGACGGGTGGGTGGGGGTCAATCGGTGGCCGGTTCGAGGCCGTCGG
>NZ_JBHVGB010000301.1:0-3092 GCF_042801335.1 Nocardioides sp. NPDC057577
CGCTGACCGAGCGTGAGCGCGAGGTGCTCACGCTGGTCGGTCGCGGCCTGTCCAACACCGAGATCGCCGAGACCTTCGTGGTCGCCGAGGCGACTGTGAAGACCCACGTCGGCAGGCTGCTGGCCAAGACCGGTTCTCGTGACCGCGTCCAGCTGGTGGTGCTGGCCTACGAGACCGGCCTGGTCGGACGCTGACCCCGTCGGATCAGGTCAGCTGGTCGGCTCCGCGTGGTCGGTGGGCGTGTGGACGATGTCGAAGTAGACGGACTTGTCGTTCTCGTCGGGGAAGACCCGGTAGGTGAACTCGTCCTCGGTCAGGGTGACGATGTCCGAGTTGCGCTCGAACATGACCTCGCCCGCCTCGTCCTTGGCGACGATGTGGCGGGTGCTGCCGTCCTCGGTGACGGTCCAGTCGCCCTGCATCTTCGGGGAGTCGTCGAGGTTGTACATCGTGAACGTGCCGTCGGCGTCGAAGTAGGCCCAGCCGACAAAAGTCGACACGTTCTCGTCCTCGAGGGGTACGTCCTTCCCGTCCTGGTCCACCGCGCCCGTGGTCTCCCACGCGGTCGAGGCGAGGACCTCGGAGGGGGTCGCGGTCTGGGTCGACTCGGCTGCCTGCTGGGCCGAGCCGGCCTGCTCGGAGCCTGAAGCGGCGCCGTCGGTCGCGCCGCACGCCGCGAGCGCGGCCGCGGTGGCGAGGGCAGCGACGGAGGTCGCGAGGAGACGGACGGGGCGAGTGGTGAACGTGGAATTCTTCATGGCTCAACGATCGCGTGATCGTGGCTCGTGGCCATCTGGCAATGGGCCACGATCGGATAGCCGATCGGATGATGCTCGGTTCTTCGGGGTCGGCGGCGGGGTTTGGCGCGGAGTTGTTGGGCTGGGTACGGGCTTGGGAGTTGGCGTCGATGCCCCTCAGGGGGTCTCGGGGCCTCTACTAGACGATGACACCTCGTGAAGGCGGCGGGCTTCGCAAGCGCGCGTCGCTCCGGGGAGGGTGGCGCGTTGGCCGCCTCGGCGGGGACGGCGCCGGCAGCGAGGCAACGGGCGCCGTGGCCTGCCGAGATGTTGACTCCCATGTACTGGGGTGTGCGGAACCAACCGTGGCGTGGGCAGCATCGGCATCCACGGGGACCTTCGTCCAGCCATCGGCACGGGCTAGCGATCGACTCGGGGGCCGGCGATCGGCTCGACACGGCGACCAGTTCGACGCACGGACAGCACGATTCGGCTGCGGTCGCGGCTCGACGACCGTCAGTCCCACCAGGGGGAAGCGCGCACCGATCGTTTCGGCAGCCACGGATACATGGTGGCGAAGAATGTGGGTGGCGGGGTTCCGGGCGTGATGTGTTCAGGTTCGTCGGGTGAACCGGATCCGTCCGTCCGGGAGGCGTTCATAGACGCAGTTGGCGTCGTGGATCCGACGATGGTCACTCGGACACAACAGGACCATGTCGGCCATGTCGGTCTTGCCGCCTTCGGACCACGGCTTGAGGTGGTGGGCTTCGGTCCAGGCGGCTGGGGCGTCGCAGTCCTCGGCTTGGCAGCCTTGATCTCGTAGCCGCAGGGCTCGGTGTTGGATCGGGTGCGCCAGGCGGGCGGTGCGGCCGAGGTCGAGGATCTCGGAGTTGGTGCCCAGCACCACCGGGACCAGGTCCGCGTTGCAGGCCAGCCGGCGGGCCTCGGCGGCGGTGATCTTGTCCCCGTCGAACCCCAACGCGGCGGTGCCGAGGTCGTTGCGGAGGTCCTCGACGCTCATCGTGATGAACATCGTGGTGGCGTGGCCACCGTGCCTGGGGAGCAGGTCGACGTCGTAGGTCTCGATCACCCGGGCGAAGGCCTGCCCCAGGAGGCGGTCGTAGGGGGCTTTGCGGCCCTTGTCCTGTGCGGACCACTTCCGGGGCTGGGCCAGGGAGTCGAGGAGGGTGCGGAGCCTGATCCCGACCGCGCGGGAGACGCGGGCGTGGATGTCGATGGTGCCGTCGCCGTTGTCATGGGAGGAGTAGAAGGTGCGCCGTGAGGCGTGTTCCTCTTCCCGCTGGAGTGCTTTGGCTTCGGCGGCTTCGAACCGTTCGGGGTCGATCTCGGCCAGGACCCGGCGTCCGGCGATCTTGAGCTCGTTGGCCGTCAACTGGCTGGCGTGGTCCACGAGGAGCTTCTCGGCCAGGGCCAGATCTTCGGCACTGGCCGCAGGGCCGGCCTCGATGACCTCGAGGGCCTTGGTGATCACCCGCGCCTTGTCCTCGGACACCACACCCCCGGCCAGACCAGCAGCGACCAGGTCGTACTTCGCGACACCAGCAGCGAGTTTGATCTGGGAGCGAGCCACCCCCTTGTCGACCAACAGCTCGGTCCGCAGCCACCCCGAGACGTCCTTCGCCCCGGTCTCCTCGGCGATGTCACCAGCGGTGGCGAGGACCCGGAGCTTCAACGCGGCTTGTTTGGCGTGGATCTTCTCCAGCTGGGCCAGGCGGTCCTTCTTCTGGCCGGTGCGCCAGTAGGCAGGGTCCCTGGTCAGCAGCTTGTCGAGGGAGGATTCGATGGCGGCCAGTTCGGCGTCGATCGGATCAACAGGGTTGGTGCCCCAGTGGTTGACGTCGTGTTCGAGACTCATCGCTTCCCTCCCCTCAGAGGTGTGTCGTGATGGGTCTGATTCTACGCCTTTAAGGGATATCTAACCACCCATAGGTGCAGGTCAAAGCCTATTTTCGCGGTGAGCGAACGGCATCGCTGCTGTGGATGGTAAGTGGCCCGAAGGGCCACCCTCTTCACCCCCACAAGCCCCACCTACCCCAGCAGGATTCCGCTGCGCCACACCCGGGCCGCCGCCCCGATAGCCAGCCAAATCTTTCTCGATCTGGTCCGGAGTCCAGGACCGCGATAGCGGCCGGCGAAGCCGGCGCCCGAAGGGCGTCCTTGACGCCGGTCCAGATCGAGAAGACCCTCAAGAACGGGTCGGCGGCCCAGACCAGCCCCGAAGAACGGTCACGAAACAGGTGGTCTCGACAGGCTCGACCACCAGGAGTGAATGAATGCCGAGTCGGCGCATCTTGACCGGCTCGCTCGCTTCGCTTCGCGAGACACCGGTCAAGA
>NZ_JBHVGB010000302.1:0-3072 GCF_042801335.1 Nocardioides sp. NPDC057577
GCTCCTAGAGTGATGCGATGACCTCGATCGCGCGCACCGCCGCGCGCCTCCTGATGGGTGTTGCGATGGTCGGCGCCGGGGTGGCGCACCTGACCGCCCAGCGACAAGAATTCCGGGCGCAGGTGCCCAGCTGGTTCCCGATCGACGAGGACCTGACGGTGCTCGCCTCGGGCGTCGTCGAGATCGGTCTCGGGCTGGCGTTCCTGGTTCTGCCGTCCCAGCGACGGCTCGTCGGAGCGCTGCTCGCGGCGTTCTTCGTAGCGGTCTTCCCCGGCAACATCGCGCAGTATGTGGAAGGCGTCGATGCGTTCGGTCTCGACACAGACAGCAAGCGGTTGATCCGGCTGTTCTTCCAGCCTGCGCTCATCCTCTGGGCGCTGTACGGCGGCGGCTGGCTGAGACGTCCCAGAAGTGACGACTGAACCACCCCCTTCTGACATGACGGCAGGCCTGCCTGTCAGCGTGTTGCTGACTGTGCCCCCGCCCACGTACGCAGGTAGGACTCGGGGCCGCGGACGATGTGGTCGATGACGTCCTGGCCGCCGGTGAGGCGGAGGTCCTCGAGGTAGTCGGGGATCATCCCGTAGTGGGCGACGCCGTCGGTGTTGTAGTCCCAGATCCGCTGACCGGTGACCTGCCGGTCGATGACGGAGCCACCGTCGAAGCTGCGGAACGGGTAGCTGACGCGAGTCTTCGCCGGTCCGGGCGTGCCGCCGAAGCCGTTCATGTCGAAGCCGAACCCGATGCCCGCGTCGTAGCGGTCACGGACGGGTGCGGTGCGGGCGTACTCCGCCAGGAACTCGTCGGTGCTGTGGCCGTAGATCGTCGAGAAGCCGCCGAGGGCGTAGAGCCGGTCGAGGTAGCGCTCGTCCATCCAGGAGTGGCTGGCGAGGGCGCCGGGGTAGTCGGTCTCCTCGAGGATGTCGAGGGCGCGGGCGGCGGCCTTGGCGCTCATGTGGTCGACCTCGACCATCATGCCGCGCTTGATCAGACCGCGCAGGGCGTATTCGCCGAGGGCGGAGAGGCCGTGCGGGTTGCACACCGTCCCCGACGGGTAGATCGGCGGCTGCGGCAGCCAGTCGAGCTCGGCGGGTCGGTCGACCAGGCGCGGGTTGTTGTCGTGCGGCTGGTCGGCGCTGCAGGCCTTCGGCGTCCAGAACGTGCCGGTGGTGAGGAACTGCCCGGCGTTGATCAGCAGCCCGGTGGTGCCCTTGTCGTAGCGGACCCCGCACAGCGCGTTGTCGAACTTGTGGCACAGGAACATCGACGAGACCCCGAGCGACTTCAGCTCGTCGAGCCCGGCGTCGATGTTGGCGCGGGTGCACGAGGGCAGCCGCAGCTTCTGGGAGCAGCCGAACGGCTCTGAGGTCTCCATGCCGAGCACGACGGCGAGCTTGCCGTCCTCGATCACCTCGCGCGCCTGCTCGGCGTCGGTGACGATCCGGTACCACCCGCGCCCCTCGCCGCCGTACTGCGCGTCGATGAAGGCCTGGGTGTCGTACGCATCCCGCGCCTGCCTCCGCACTGCGGTCATCTCGTCGCAGGACTGGTTGGTGCCCGGGTTGATCGCGCACAGCGCCTTGTTGCTGGTCAGCTGCACCACGAGGATCCGCTGGCCGGCGCGCCAGGCGCGCTCGACCCAGCGGTAGTACATCTGCTGGTGGGTCAGCGAGTCGTAGGCCGGCCAGTCCTTGAACGAGGGCCAGCCGGCGGTGTCGTGGAACCCGAGGGGGCTGCCCGAGCGGGTCAGGTTCTCCAGCAGCGCGGTCTCTCCGGCGATCCCGTGGGAGGGGCAGTCCTTCAGCGCGTCCGCGATCCCGGCCTCGGAGAAGGCCTTCCCGCAGACGGCCGCCCCGCCGATCCCGTCCTGCATGAACATGTGGCTGTGGGCGTCGATCAGCCCTTCCACGGTGCCGTCCGGAGCGGTGCCCGTGAACGGCTCGCCGGTCACGTTGACCTCGGACTCGGGGGATGGGAGCTGCCGTTCCCCTTCGTCTCCCGACGCCGGTGGACCGACCATCGCGACCGTCACCGCGAGGGCGACCACAGCAAGCAGGGACGTACGTCGAATGCGCATGTGGCCTCCCGATGACCAGCGGCGAATTTACGGGCGTGGGTATCGCAACCTAGCAGTTGCTTGGGTCCCGTGGGGCCTTATTCATGCAGGTCATCCGCTCTGACAGACTGGCGAGCATGACGATCGCGATCATCGGAGCAGGCAACATGGGTGGGGCCGTCCTCGCCGGACTTCTCGAGGCCGGTCACGCCCCGGATGGCGTCATCGTCGTCGAGGCGCGCGAGGAGCAGGCGGCGGCGCTCCGCGAGAAGCACGGCATCCGTACGCTGTCGGCCACCGACGCCGCGGCAGAGGCCGACGTGGTGGTGCTGGCGGTGAAGCCCTACGGCGTGGTGCCGGTGCTGCAGTCGATCGCGTCCGCGCTGCGAGAGGGGACGACGGTGGTCTCGCTGGCCGCGGGCGTCCCGACCTCCGCGATGGAGCCTGCCGTCCCGGACGGCGTCTCGGTCGTGCGGGTCATGCCCAACACCCCGGCTCTGGTCGGCGAAGGCATGTCGGCGGTCGCCGGCGGTGCCAAGGCGACGCCTGAGGCGGTCGCCACCGCGGCCGACCTGATGGCCGCCGTCGGCAAGGTGATCACCGTCCCCGAGTCCCAGCTCGACGCGGTCACCGCGATCAGCGGCTCCGGCCCGGCGTACGCCTTCCTGGTCGCCGAGGCCTGGATCGAGGCGGGCGTCCACCTGGGGCTGACCAGGGACGATGCGACCACGCTCGTCATCCAGACGCTGTCCGGCTCCGCCAAGCTGCTGGAGTCCGGCACCCACCCGGCGATCCTCCGCGAGCAGGTCACCTCGCCCGGGGGCACCACCGCGGCCGCGCTGGGCGCGTTCGAGCAGGGCGGCCTGCGGGCGGCCTTCCTCGAGGCCACCCGCGCCGCCTACGTACGCAGCCAAGAGCTTTCCTAGTCGCCGCTGGTCGAGCCGCTGGAGCCGCTAGGCGGAGGCGTGTCGAGACCAACACGGTCCCCTGTCGCGCTCGATAGGACTGTGTTGGTC
>NZ_JBHVGB010000303.1:0-3053 GCF_042801335.1 Nocardioides sp. NPDC057577
CTCTTGGCATTCTCTAAGGAATTGCGAGAAGGCATCCCGATCTGCCGTATCACTGGTTGAAATCGGATCGTTACCGGTCCGGGGTCCATCGGGGCAAAGGGATCACATAGAGTTCCATCCGTCGACCTCGTGGGTCGGACGCTGCCGTGCGACGGCGGCACCCACAATTACGACTAGACAGAGGAACCATGAGCGAATCGGCCACCGTGTTCGAAGGTGAAGAACTCTCGGGTGGATCGACACCTTCTGCTTCGCCTGAGGAGGCGAAGAAGATTGCCGGCAAGTCGCCGATGAAGCTGGCATGGATGCGGCTTCGCAAGGACAAGCTGTCGATGGTGTCGCTGACGGTGGTCATCCTGGTGGTTCTGGCCGCCATCCTGGCCCCCTTTCTCGTCAAGATGGGCGTGCTGGACCCGTTCAGCTACAACCAGGAGCTGCTCGACGCCAACACCATCCCCGAGGGCCGGTTCAGTGGCGCGAGCCTCGCGCACCCGCTCGGGGTGGAGCCCGGCACCGGCCGCGACGCGTTGTCCCGGTTCTGGTACGGCATCACGTTCTCGCTGATCATCGCCCTCACCGCCGCCATCTTGTCGGTGGTCATCGGCGCGATCATCGGGATCATCGCCGGCTTCAGCGGTGGCTGGGTCGACGCCGGCCTGAGCCGCTTCACCGACCTGACGCTCTCGTTCCCCTCGACGATGATGCTGCTGGCGCTCTCGGCGCTCGGTCTCGAGCTCGTCCAGATGGTGACGGGACTACCCAACGGACCACTCGCCCAGGGGATCTACTGCACCGTGGTGCTCGCGATCTTCGGCTGGACCAGCACCGCCCGCGTGGTCCGAGGACAGGTGCTCTCGATCAAGCAACGGGAGTTCGTCGAGGCGGCGATCGTCCTGGGTGCCTCGAAGGGACGGATCTACTTCAAGGAGATCCTGCCGAACCTGTGGGCCCCGCTGCTGGTCCTGGTCACCCTGATGATGCCGGCCTACATCTCGGCCGAGGCAGCGCTGAGCTACCTCCAGGTCGGGGTGAAGCCGCCGACGCCCACGCTCGGCAACGTGCTCACCGACTCGTTGAAGTACGCGCAGGTGGACCCGTTCTACTTCTTCATGCCCGCGATCATCATCGCGACGATCGTGATCTCGTTCAACCTTCTCGGGGACGGGTTGCGAGACGCCCTTGATCCCAAGGGTGACAGGTGAGCCTCGGGGCTCCGTCCACACACAGGTGACCCGCCCGGGACACCGTTACGGCGTCAGTTGTCAGAGGCTGACGGCGACCACACCAAGGAGAAACGAATGCTCAAGAAGCGAGCTAAGTACGTAGCGGTCAGTGCCGCTGGCGTGCTCGGTCTTTCGCTGGGCCTGGCTGCCTGTGGCGGCGGGGACGGCGGTGGCTCGAGCTCGGCAAACACGCTGACCATCGTCGCTGAGGACCCGATCGACCACCTGGACCCGCAGCGTATCTACGTCGGCGAGACCATCTCGCACACCACGCGTCTGGTCTACCGCAAGCTGCTCTCGAACCCGTCCTCGACCGACCCGAAGGTCTCGAGCAAGCCGATCCCCGACCTGGCGACCGACGAGGGCACCTCGACCGAGGGCGCCAAGACCTGGTCGTTCACCATCAAGGACGGCGTGAAGTGGGAGGACGGCTCCGACATCACGTGTGAGGACTTCGCCTACGGCGCCTCGCGCAACTTCGCCGCCGACGAGCTCACCGGTGGTCCGGGCTTCTACCTGACCGCGAAGCTCGCGCTCAAGGGTGAGTACCCGGGCCCCTACACCGCGACCCCGGAGCAGCAGGCCGACTTCGACCAGGCGGTGACTTGCGACGGCAAGACCATCACCTACAAGTTCAAGTCGCCGTGGCCGGACTTCCCGCTGGCGATCTCGTCGCTGCACATGATGGACCCCTACAAGAAGTCTGAGGACAAGGGCGCCAAGAACGACGACGTCATCTTCTCCAACGGCCCGTACAAGGTCGACACCTGGAACGCCCAGAAGGGCGGCACCCTGGTGCGCAACGACGAGTACGACCCGGAGACCGACGACAAGTCGCTGCGTGAGGCCAAGCCGGACAAGGTCGTCTTCAAGTTCGGTGAGAAGGCGACGACCACCTACGAGAAGCTGTTCTCCGACAGCCCCGACTCGCAGGCGACCATCGTCAGCGGCTCGCGCGTCCCGCCGGAGTTCTACCCGCGTCTCACCGAGGCCGGTGTCAAGGACCGCTACGTCCAGGTCCAGTCGCCCTACGTCGACTACCTGGTGCCGAACCAGAACCAGATGAAGGACCCGAACGTCCGCAAGGCTCTGGCCCAGGCGACCAACGTCGAGTCCTGGATCGCCGCCGGCGGTGGCGAGAAGGCCTACACCCCGTCCGACTCGATCGTGAACCCGGCCGTTCCTGGCTACGTCGCCAACCCGGCGTACAAGGACCGCAACCTCAAGGGTGACCCGGCCGCGGCGAAGAAGACCCTGGCCGACGCCGGTGTCAAGACGCCCTACCCGATCACCTTCACCTACCCGCAGAGCGACACCGCTGACAAGCAGGCCGCTGCGCTGGTCGAGGGCTGGGAGGCCGCCGGCTTCAAGGTCACCCTGGACCCGCTGGGCGACGTCTACTACTCCAACATCCAGAAGCCTTCCAACAAGGCCGACGTGATGTGGGGCGGTTGGGGTGCCGACTGGGGCTCCGCGATGACCGTCACCGCGGCGCTGTTCGACAGCCGCCAGATCGAGAAGTCGACCAACGGCCAGAACTACGGCAACTACAACAACCCTGCGGTCGACAAGCTGTTCGACCAGGCCGCCAACTCCGCCACCATCGAGGAGCAGAACAAGTTCCTCCAGGAGGCCGACGCGGTCATGGGTGAGGACGTCGCCTACATCCCGCTGGAGATCGCGACCTTCAACTGGGTCTACGGCTCCAAGGTGAAGAACTTCGTCACCACCGATGCCTCCTCGTCCTACCCGGACCTGGCGACCATCGACGTCGAGGACTGATCCTTCAGCTCCGCAACACCGTTCGGACGGCCCTGAGCCGTTCCGACC
>NZ_JBHVGB010000304.1:0-2993 GCF_042801335.1 Nocardioides sp. NPDC057577
CGGCTGGATTTTCGGTCAGGATGAGCCGACTCGGCTGACTTGTGGGGCTGCGGCGACATCTGAGTCTCCGGGCTCATGTGATCCGGTCCTCGCGAGTGGTTAGATGCTCCCCGTGAAGGAGCAGCAACGACGCGTACGCGCCTATGCGCACCGTGGTGGAGCGCTCCATCCCGACCTGGTCGGGATGGAGAACACCATGGAGGCATTCCGGCATGCGGTGGAGCTCGGCTACACCCATCTCGAGACCGACGTGCACGTCACCCGCGACGGTGTGCTGCTCGCCTTCCACGACGAGGCGCTGGACCGGGTGACCGACGCCAGCGGGCTGATCGCGGAGATGACGTACGCCGAGGTGAAGGCCGCCCGGATCGGCGGTATCCACGGGGTGCCGACGCTGGCGGAGCTCTTCGAGGCGTTCCCGGAGGTCACCTTCAACATCGATCTCAAGTCCGACGGCTCGGTCGGTGCGCTGGCCGAGCTCCTCGCCGCGACCGACCACGAGGACAAGGTCATCGTCGGCTCCTTCTCGGCCCGACGGCTCGAGGCGTTCCGCCGGCTCACCGAGGGACGCGTACGCACCTCGGCCCACATCCGAGAGGTCCTGGCCTATCTGCTGGCGCCGACGACCGGCATCGCCAAGCGACTCGTCGGGTCGCGGTTCGACGCCTTCCAGATCCCGCACCACGAGCACCTCGCCGGGCCGCTGTCGATCCGGGTGGCTTCGCGTGGCCTCGTCCGCCGCGCCCACAGGGCCGGCAAGGAGGTCCACGTCTGGACCATCGACGACCCGGCCGAGATGGAGCGGTTGGTCAAGCGTGACGTCGACGGTCTGATGACGGACCGCACCGACGTGCTCAAAGCGTTCCTGGAGGAACGTGGCCTGTGGGAGGCTGGGCCGTCTCGGACTTCGCCCCACCATTCTGAGCCCGACAAAGAGAACAACGAGGAGCCCGAGAAGTGACCACATCAGCCGGGATCGGCGACTTCACACCGGTCGAGCGGGCCCGGGAGCAGAAGGGCTGGTTCTTCACCGACTGGGCCGTCTCCGCCTTCCAGACGACGGTGGCCGGTGTCCTGTTCGCGCCCTACCTGATCGAGATCGCGAAGGCCGCCGCCGTCGACAACCGGATCGACGTGCTCGGGCTCTCGATCGCGCCCGGCGCGCTGCCGTCGTTCGTGATCACGTTCTCGACGATCCTGTCAGCGATCGTCTACCCGCTGGTCGGCGCGATCGCCGACCGCACCTCGCGCAAGCCCGACCTGATGGCCGGGTTCGCCTGGGCCGGCGCGCTTTGCGCGGCGCTGCTGTTCTTCATGACCGGGGACAACTGGTGGTTCGGCTCGATCATGTTCATCATCGCCAACCTGTGTGCAGGCGCGGCGGTGGTGGTCAGCGACTCGATCCTTCCGCTGATCTCGACCGAGGACGAGCGTGACCGGGTCTCCTCGATCGGCTGGGCCTACGGCTACGCCGGTGGTGGGCTCCTGCTCGCCGTCAACTTCCTCCTGGTCACCTTCGCCGACCCCCTCGGCCTCGGGACGGCGCTGGCGGTGCGGATCTCGATGCTCTCGGCCGCAGTGTGGTGGGCGGGGTTCATCATCATCCCGTGGCGCCGGATCCGCCGGCGCGAGCCCGCCGACGTCGAGGACGTCTCCGGCGGTGTCGTGGCGCGCTCTTTCGGTCAGCTGTTCGTGACGCTGCGTGAGCTCCCGCAGTATCCGGTCGCGCTGACCTTCCTGCTGGCGTACCTCTTCTTCAACGACGGCATCCAGACGGTGATCAGCTCGGCGTCGATCTACGGGGTCGAGGAGCTCGGGTTCGAGACCGGCACGATGCTCGGCATCTATCTGCTGGTGCAGTTCGTGGCGGTCGGCGGGGCGGTCTTCTTCGGCCGGCTGGCGAAGAGCTTCGGCGCCAAGCGGGTGATCCTCGGCGGTCTGGGCGGCTGGATGGTCATCGTCGTCGCGGCCTACTTCGTGCCGGAGCAGACCCTGGTGCCGCTCCTCGTCGTCGCGGTCGGGATCGGTCTGGTCATGGGCGGCACCCAGGCGCTGGCCCGGTCCTACTTCTCGCTGTTCATCCCGGCGGGCAAGGAGGCGGAGTACTTCAGCCTCTACCACGCCATGGACCGCGGCACCTCCTGGCTCGGCACCCTGGTCTTCGGACTCGTCTACCAGATCACCGACTCCTACCGGCCGGCGATCCTGGCGCTGATCGCCTTCTTCGTCGTCGGTGGCGGCCTGCTGGCGCTCGTGAACACCGCGAAGGGCATCGAGCAGGCAGGCAACCGAGCGCCCCAGCGTGTGTGAGAGCGTGCTCAGCGGCTGGCGGTTTCGGGACATCGGCCGTTCAGGACTTTCTCAGGGAGATTCGCAGGTCAGGCGGGTCCTGTGTCGAACAACACGGCGACGATCCCGACATTTCACGGAATCATCACCTCCTCTGTACCGTTGACGATGTGAAGAGGCCAGACGGCCTGCGTCATGAGTCCGCAGACCGCCTCGCTCTTCAGCTCATTCAACGGGGGACGATCGACTCAGGAGGTGCTTCATGGCCGAGCGCACGTTGCGCGGCGCCCGACTGGGCGGACAAAGTTTTGAGGACGAACGCGGGATCGAGTTCGCGGGTCGCCAGCAGGTGGCCTACCGCTGCCCGCAGGGTCACGACTTCGAGATCACGATGTCGGACGAGGCCGAGGTTCCGGCCATCTGGGAGTGCCCGCGCTGCGGCATGGAGGCTCTCAACCTCTCCGGCGCCAAGCCGGAGGAGAAGGCTGAGAAGCCGGCGCGTACGCACTGGGACATGCTCCTGGAGCGGCGCTCGGAGAAGGAGCTCGAGGACATCCTCAAGGAGCGCCTCGACCTGCTTCGTGGTGGCGAGATCGGCCCGGCTCACCTGCACCGCAAGGGATCGGGGAAGAAGAAGGCCAACGCCTGACTTCTGACACAGCCAGATACGCCGACGGAGGCCTTCCGACATGGAAGGCCGCCGT
>NZ_JBHVGB010000305.1:0-2952 GCF_042801335.1 Nocardioides sp. NPDC057577
AAACTCGAGTTTCGTCGCCCACAACTGAGGATTCGGCCCGCCACAGGTGCTTATTCGACGCGGGCCACCATGGGCAGGCGACCTCGGGTGGTGACCGCGACGATGAGCGCGATCAGCAGAGGAAGCCCGACGACCACGATGCCGACGAGGTCCCACGGGATCTCGAGGTAGTGCGCGGCGACGCTGTCGCGCTCCGGCCAGCCCTCGGTGGTGATCGGATAGCTGATCGCGATCCCGGGGACGAACCCGATCAACGCACCCGGGACGGCGCCGAGGAGCGTCACGACCAGGGCGTACGAGGCAGCGACACCGCGTCGCGTACGCGTCCTGGCTCCGACCGCCGAGAGGGTCGCCAGGTCGGGCCGGGCGTCGTTGAGTGCCAGGTGGGTCGCAGTCAGCGCACCACCGATCATCAGCACGGCACCCAGGGTGACCAGGAGCAGCCAGACGAGCACGGCGGTGTCCGTCTCCTGGTAGCCGCGCTCGATCAGGATCGTCGTGGGGAACTGCCCGGCGGCCAGGGCCTCGTCGAGGTCCGTCTCGGCGTCGGCGCCGAGCCGGGCGTTCTCGACGTAGAGGCCCACGACCCGCGGTTCGACACCGAGCTTCTTCACCATCGCCGGCGTCACGACCGCGTAGGCGGGCGCTGCCCGCTCACCGGCGTCGAGATAGGTCGCCGGCACGTCGACCGTGACCACGTCGAGATCCGTCTGCTCCTCCTCGGAGAACTCCTTGATGACCAGCCGCGCGGACTTCTGCGAAGACAGAAGCTCGTCATCGGTCGTGAACACCACCGCACCGGAGGACCGCAGGGTCTCCGCGGCAGCGGCGGCATCCCGCTCGGAGAGCGACCGCGCCACCGCCGGCGGAAGGGTCCCGTCGGCGCCGGCGACGACGAGCTCGCCGAACTCACCGATGGTGGTGTCGAGCGGGATCGCCCCACCATCACCGGTCTCGACGACGACGTACCGTCCGTCGGCCTCGGAAGTCGCACCGGAGGTGAGTGCTGCCGTTGCTCCCGGGATGGCCTTCTCGACCTGCGCTGCGATGTTCTCCCACCGTGCTCGCGCCTCGTCCGGGTCGACGTCGCTCTCGGCCGCGCTGTGTCGCGGATGCACCACGGCGTCGCCGATCGCGAAGGAGGGCAGGTAGCTCTCCTGGTTCTGCTTCTCATCGCTGCTGAACGCGATCCCGAGCGTTACCACACCGACAACCGTCACCGCGATCGCGCCGGCAGCCGGCACCGTCCGGGTGCGGTGCCGATCGGCGTCGCGGGTCGCGAACCGGATCACCAGCGGCATCCGAGCGCTGAACCGCGCGGCCATGGACACGAGGGCGGGGAGGATGAACAGCACCCCGGCGACGCAGAGCAGTACGCCGAGAGCGATCGGGATCCCGCTGAGAGCGTTCCGGGTGCCGAACGCCGCCGATGCGACCCCGGCGGCCACGAGCACGAGGCCGATGATCGGCGAGCGCCGCGAGGGCAGGCTCTCCGACCGCCGCCCGGACAGGACGCCGACGACGTTCTGTCGCGAGGCGATCCAGGCCGGCACGATCGCCGCGCAGATCGCTGCCGCGAAGCCGATGACGGCGACCGCCAGGACCTGGAGCCACGGCACCTCGAACGGGCCGAACCAGGCCGAGACCTGATCCTGGGCGAGCGGCTGGAGCAGCCGCGCCAGCCCGACGCCGAGGACAGCACCGACGACGGCCGCGACCGCACCGATGACGATCGCCATCCCGAGCAGGACGCGCCGGGACTGTCGAGCGGTCCCTCCGGAGGCCGCGATCAGGGCCAGATCGCGCGCCTGGCGCCGGGCCGCGACCGCGAACGCCGGCCCGGCCAGCAGGACCACCTCGAGGATGACCATGACCACGATGAGGACGAGGACCACCAGCTCGGAGGGGTCCGGCGCACCCATGGGTGGGCGGATCTCCTTGTCGGCCGCACGGGCCGCCGCCGGCGGGTCCAGGACGACCGATCGCGAGAGCACGAAGGCACCCGCCGCGTTCAGGTCCTCGATGTCGGACCAGGTCACCGGACCGCCGCCGACCAGCCAGGTCGAGCGCTCGAAGACGTAGTCCCCCGGAAGATCCGGTCCGGCGACGAAGGGGTCGTTGCGTACGTCCGACGACTCGACGATCCCGACCACCTTGCGCGTCTCGTCGACGTCGCCGTTCGGGATCAGCAGCTCCTCACCGACGCCCGGACCCCGGAACGCGAGGTTGGAGTTGACCACGACCTCGTCCGGGCCCGCCGGGAGGCGGCCCTCGGTCAGCCTGGTCAGCCCGGCGGCGAGCGGGTCGTTCAGATCGGTCTGCAGACCGCCGGCCCAGGTGACCCCCTTGTCGGTGCGTACGTCGAAGGTCCGGTCCTCGGCTGCGAGCAGCGGACGGTCCCCGATGACGGCCTTCACCCCGGCCGCGTCGAGCGGGTCGGCGTCGGACTCCTCGAGCCACTCGGACGCATTCTCGGGATCGATGCCCTGCCGCACCGAAGCGGCGCCCTGGACGTCGATGCTCGCCGCGGCCTCGGTGCCGAGCCGGCGGTCGAGGCCTTCCACGGTGTCGACGTCATAGGTCCGGTACGTCACCGCGACCGCGGTCACGCCCGCCACCGGCAGCGCGATCATCAGGACGACCAGCAGGCTGCGCCACTTCGCCCGCCGGGCCTCCCGTTGCCCGATGCGGAGGGCGAGACGCCAGCCGGCTCCACCCCCACTCATGCCTCGACCTCGTCCACGAGCGCCAGGTTCGGCGTCTCACCGGCCTCGTCGACGACGAGCCCGTCGCGCACGTAGATCACCCGGTCCGCCCAGCTCGCGTAACGCGGCTCGTGGGTGACGAGCACACCGGCCGCGCCCGCGTCGCAGCGCGCCCGGATCAGCTTGAGGATGTCCTCGCCGGTCTCGGTGTCGAGGGCGCCGGTCGGCTCGTCGGCCAGGATCAGGC
>NZ_JBHVGB010000306.1:0-2845 GCF_042801335.1 Nocardioides sp. NPDC057577
CCTCAGGCGAGGTCGGCGAGACGACCGATGGTCGTCGTCCGGGTCGCGATTCCCCACCGCCCGTCGACCCGGGTGTAGGTGTCGACGTAGCGGCCGACGGCGTGCTTGGCCTGGCCGTCGTTGTCGACGAGCACTGCGTGGACCGTCGACTCGCCGGTCGCGGTGTCGCCGTCGATGGCGATCGAGATGCTGCCGAAGACGTGGAACATCTGCGCGAAGGCGTCCCAGAAGCCCCCGAGGCCGGCGAGGATCGCCTCGATCCCGGTCAGCTCGGTCCCGTCGAGGTCCCAGCGGGCGTCGTCGTGCCACACCGCGGCGAAGCGGTCGCGGTCACGAAGGTCGGCGCCGTGGGCGTACTCGGCGATCAGGTTCTCGATGGCGTGGCGGGCAAGGGCGACGTCGTTCGTCGCACCGATCGCTTCAGTCGTGTTCTGCGGGGTTGTGGTCATCGTCGTTCCTCAGCTGCCGGCGTGCGGGGTGGGGAGAAGGGTGAGGACACGGAGCCGCGCCTCGCGGACCTCCTGGGCGCGGCCGCTCATCCGCTCGGGCGTCCAGGTCATGCCGTCGTCGAGCTGTACCCGCGGCACGTGGCCGACGACGCGGCCGACGTGCTCATCGATCTGCTCGGTGAGCTGGCCGAGCATCATGCAGGACGGGGTCGTGAGCGAGAGGCGGACGACGACACGTCCGTCATCGTCGGTGGCTACGCCGTCCACGAGACCCATGTCGACGATGTCGAACGGTGTCTGGGCCGCGACGCTGCACGGGTCGACGACGTTGCGCAGGGCGTCGAGCACCTGCTCCTCGAGGCTCATGACTGCGCCCCCACCGGAGTGCGGCTCGTCGCCCACGGCGCGGCAGCACCACCGGCCGCTCGCTTCCGGGCGAAGTCGTCGTCCGCAGTGTCCTCACGCAGCTGCGCGAGGTCGAGGCCCATCGTCGTGGCGTAGTTCCCGGCCAGGATCTTGGCCTTGTGCTCGTCGGTGATCTGCGAGACCGGGGCGAACTGGCCGGCACGCTCGAGGTCGGCCTCGGGGAACTGGAACGCTTCGAACGCCTCGAGACAGGGGCGGGCGTGGTAGGCCATGTGGCCGGTGCCCCACCACATCCGGTCGTAGATGTGGTCACCGACGGCGACGGCCATGTCGAGCACCGCCCGGGAGAACTGCTCGGGACGCTTGGCGCAGATGATGTTGAGGGTCTCCAGATTGATGAAGACGTTGGGGAAGCGTGCCAGCAGCCAGGCCGTCTCCTCACAGAAGGCGACCCCGCCGTGGACGATCTCGAAGTTGAGGTCCGGGTGGTCGCCGGCGGCGCCGTCGATGTCGCCGAGCTTGTAGGGGTCCATCGGGACCGGGCCCAGCGGCACCGCCTTGTGGACCGCGACCGTGCCGATCCCGAGCTGCTTGGCCTTCTCGTAGAGCGGGTAGACGATCGACTCGTCGTCCATCCGGAAGCTCCGGTGCTTGCCCTCGGCCGTCCAGGACGAGGGATAGAGCTTGAGCCCGATCGGGTCGAGGAGCTCGGCCTGGCGCTCGAGCTCGTCGATGGCCGCCTGGCCGGCCATGGGGTCCACCGTCGCATAGCTGCGGAATCGGGTCGGGTGCTTCTTCAGTACCTCGGCGGCCTTCTCGACCGAGACGAGACCGTCCTTGTAGGCGCCGATGGGGACCGGGTGGTAGATCGCGAAGTCGGTGTCGGACTCGAGGAACAGCGTCGAGGCGGTCTCGTCGACGTCCCAGTCGCGGACGTACTGGTCCCAGCCCAGCTCGTACTCCGGCCCGGAGCCGGCGACGACCCCGAAGATCATCCCGGTGATGCCCTCGGCGTGCCGCGGGACCGCGTGGTTGGCGGGATCGAGGTTGTAGGAGTGGACCACCGCGTCGATCACATACTTGCCGTTGAGCATTCGAGGCTCCCGTCTGATTGGCCGGCGCATCCGGTTGCGTCGGCGATACCGCGAGTCTGGTTCTCGCTCGGGGCGGGGCGCTGTCCCCCTGCGGGGTCAAGACGTGACGGTCGTCACTAAAGATCGACTAGCATCGCACCATCCCGCACGACGGGGTGAGGAGGTGACCGCAATGACGGAGCGTGCAAGCCTGGGCGCGTACCGGAGGGCGTTCGACGTGCTCGAACGAGTCGACGGCGTCTCCGACGTCTCCGGCTTCAAGGGCCGGCTGACCGAGGCGCTCTGCCAGGTCTACGGCGTACGCTCGGCGACCTTCTTCGTCGGACGCTCCGCCGGTCTGGCGTGCTTCGATCCCGACCCGGTCGTCGAGGGCATCACCCGACGGATGCTGCCCGAATACCAGGCTCAGTGGCGCAACCACGACATCTTCGCCAGTCCCGGCGCCCTGCGCGACCTCAACGAGACCCGGGTCGCCTCGCTGTCCGAGCTGGCCAGGCTCCACGGCCCGGCGCGCAGCTACGTGTCCGACTACCTGCTGCGCCACGGTATTCGCAGCGCCACTGCGATGTACCTCAGACTCAAGGACGGCAACAAGGCACTGGTCGGCCTGTTCGACCCCCAGGAGGACCGGCTTCGCCGCGAGCACCTGGTCTCGCTCCGCCTCCTGGTCGGCCCGCTCAACCAGATCGCCCACACGCTGCCGAGCGACGACCTCGGCCCTGCCGCCACCCTGACCGACCTCTCACCGCGGCAGCGGGAGGTGGCCCTGCTGGTGGGCCAGGGCCTCGACAACACCGAGATCGCCGAGGTCCTCCATCTGACTCCCGCGAGCGTGAAGAAGTACGTCACCCGGATCCTGGCCGTCTCCGGCCTCACCACCCGCACCCAGCTGGCGCTTCACGCCACCCGCGAGCTCTGAGCCACCCGGATGCGCCG
>NZ_JBHVGB010000307.1:0-2703 GCF_042801335.1 Nocardioides sp. NPDC057577
GCGTCAGCTCACGCGTTCACTGACCGCCGGTCAGCTTCTCGCGAAGAGCCTGCAGCGCCTCGTCGGAGGCGAGCGAGCCGCCCTCGTCCTCGGAGACGGTCTCGTCGACCGAGCCACCCGAGGAGTAGGAGGTGGCCTCGCCGGCCTCGGCAGCCTTCTCGGCGGCCTCCTGCTGCTGCTTGATGTGGGCCTCCCAGCGAGCGTGGGCCTGAGCGTACTGCTCCTCCCACTTCGCGCGCTGCTCGTCGTAGCCCTCGAGCCACTCGCCCGTCTCCGGGTCGAAGCCCTCGGGGTAGATGTAGTTGCCCTGGTCGTCGTACGTCGCCGGCATGCCGTAGAGCGTCGGGTCGAACTCCTCGACGTCGGTCGAGGTGACCGTCTCGTTGGCCTGCTTGAGCGAGAGCGAGATGCGACGGCGCTCGAGGTCGATGTCGATGATCTTGACCATGACGTCGTCGTTGACCTGGACGACCTGCTCGGGGATCTCCACGTGGCGCTCGGCCAGCTCGGAGATGTGCACCAGGCCCTCGATGCCCTCCTCGACGCGGACGAACGAACCGAACGGCACCAGCTTGGTGACCTTACCCGGGACGATCTGGCCGATCTGGTGGGTGCGGGCGAAGTGCTGCCACGGGTCCTCCTGGGTCGCCTTCAGCGACAGGGAGACACGCTCGCGGTCCATGTCCACGTCGAGAACCTCGACGGTGACCTCGTCACCGACGGTGACGACCTCGGACGGGTGGTCGATGTGCTTCCAGGACAGCTCCGAGACGTGGACGAGACCGTCGACGCCGCCGAGGTCCACGAACGCACCGAAGTTGACGATCGAGGAGACGACACCCTTGCGGATCTGACCCTTCTGGAGCTGGGTCAGGAAGCCGTGGCGAACCTCGGACTGGGTCTGCTCGAGCCAGGCACGGCGCGAAAGGACCACGTTGTTGCGGTTCTTGTCGAGCTCGATGATCTTGGCCTCGAGGGTCTGACCCACGTACGGCTGCAGGTCGCGGACGCGACGCATCTCGACGAGGGAGGCCGGGAGGAAGCCACGCAGGCCGATGTCCAGGATGAGACCACCCTTGACGACCTCGATGACCGCGCCCTCGACGACGCCGTCCTCCTCCTTGACCTGCTCGATCGTGCCCCAGGCGCGCTCGTACTGCGCGCGCTTCTTGGACAGGATCAGGCGGCCTTCCTTGTCCTCCTTCTGGAGAACCAGGGCCTCGACCTTGTCGCCGACCTCGACAACCTCGGAGGGGTCGACGTCGTGCTTGATCGACAGCTCGCGCGACGGGATGACACCTTCGGTCTTGTAACCGATGTCGAGCAGGACCTCGTCCCGGTCGACCTTGACGATGACACCGTCCACGATGTCGCCGTCGTTGAAGTACTTGATGGTCTCGTCGATCGCGGCGAGGAAGTCCTCTTCCGACCCGATGTCGTTGATCGCGACCTGAGGCGCGTCGTAGTCGGGAAGAGGAATGTTGAGCGTGCTCGTCATAAGGGAGGTGGTTTCCTTGGGTGGACAGATATCGTCGGGTCACACACGGCTCAAGTCTCGGGTCGGCAGCCCCTCACCGGCACCAGCACAAACAGGCTTCGTCGCCCTGCGCGAACCGGCGGTAGAGGTAGCAAGCCAAGGTCCACTAGGTCTGGGACCCGGGCAGACTTCAGACGCAGTTTCTTAGCCTACGCTCCCGTCACAGGCTCCGTCCAACTGTCGACGTCACCGCGCTGGGCCTACGCTGTAGGGGTGGACCAAGCCATCAGCCCGGTCGTTCGACCGGAGGCGCCCATCGATCCCCCTTCGACAGGCTCAGGACATCGCTTCGGCGCGATCGAGACCTTCGGAACGACCGGCCCCGTGGTCAGAGCCGAGAGGCGTACGGTCGGCGAGGCCGAGTCGCGCCACGCGAACGGCCCCGACTGGGACCGCTATGCCGACGAGTACCAGGCGACCCATGGACCGTTCCTCGGCGAGGCCGGGTTCGTCTGGGGCCCGGAGGGCCTGACCGAGGCGGATCTCGGCATCCTCGGCGACGTCGACGGCCTGGACGTGCTCGAGCTCGGCTCCGGGGCATGTCAGTGCTCCCGCTGGGTGAACACCCAGGGCGGGCGCGCGATCGGCCTGGACCTCTCGGGCCGCCAGCTCCAGCACTCCCGGCGCCTCGACGAGCAGACCGGCGTGGTCGTCCCGGCGGTGCAGGCCACCGCGACCGACCTGCCGTTCGCGGACGGCTCCTTCGACGTGGTCTTCTGCTCCTTCGGAGCGCTGCAGTTCGTCAGCGACATCGCCCACGCGATCGCCGAGACCGCCCGCGTCCTGCGGCCAGGCGGCCGCTTCGCGTTCTCGATCACCCACCCGACGCGGTGGATGTTCCCCGACGACCCCGGCCCCGAGGGCCTGATCGCCGCGCAGTCCTACTGGGACCGCACGCCCTACGTCGAGGTCGACGACGAGACCGGCAAGGTGTCCTACGTCGAGCACCACCGCACCATCGGGGACTGGGTCTCGCTGCTGGCCGGTGCCGGGTTCAAGATCACCGACCTGGTCGAGCCCGAGTGGCCCGAGGACCACGAGCGGGTCTGGGGCGGCTGGTCACGGACCAGGGGCCTGCTGACCCCCGGGACCGCGATCTTCGGTGCCGACCTGACCAGCAGCTAGACAGGGCCGGTTACGGCGAAAACCCGAGCGCGGGCCCGGAG
>NZ_JBHVGB010000308.1:0-2574 GCF_042801335.1 Nocardioides sp. NPDC057577
ACTGGTGCCCACTCGGCCGACGTAGGCGACGTCTCGGCATTAGGTTGATCCCATGAAGCAGCACCGGGGACGGCAGGTCGACATCGAGTCGGTCGAGGAGCTGGACGGACGGGTGGCAGCGGGGGTGGAGAGTCTGCGGGGATGGCGGCTGCGCGCGCTGGATCTGACCTCGCGGTCCGAGACCCTGCGTGACGCGGATCTTGCCGGAGCGACGTTCCTGGATTGCGCCTTCGCGCCCGGGGACGGCAGCTACGCCGAGGACGAGGGCGCGTTGGTGATGCCCGTGATCGCGGAGGTGCCGGTCGACGTCCACCGCTCTCTCCTCTACACCGCCGAGGAGCTCTACGACGACCCGGTCTACGCCCAGAGCCTGGACGCGAGGGCGTACGCCTGGCTGCAGCAGCCGCGCGATGCCGACGACGAGCTCGCGATCACTCTCCACGACCACGCGATCGACACCGCCCTAGAAGCCTGGGTGCGGGCGCGGCGCGAGGAGGGCACGCGGCTCGTCGGGATGATGGGCGGACATGCCCTGAAGCGTGGCGGGGAGGACTACGCGAGCGCCGCCCGCCTCGCCCAGCGCCTGGCGAGCAACCACGTGATCGCCACCGGCGGCGGCCCGGGGGCGATGGAGGCGGCCAACCTGGGCGCCTTCCTCGCCGGGACGTCGAAGAAGGTGCTGGAGGACGCGCTCGAGTCGCTGGCCTCGGTGCCGTCGTTCCGGCCCTCGGTGCAGGCGTGGGCGCAGGTAGCCCTCGACGTACGCGATCGGGTGGAGGTCGCGCCCGGAAAGTCGCTGGGGATCCCCACCTGGCACTACGGGCACGAGCCGCCCAACGTGTTCGCCGGCGCGATCGCGAAGTACTTCCGCAACGCCACCCGCGAGGCCGTGCTGCTGGAGGTCTGCGACGGCGGGATCGTCTTCCTGCCCGGTGCCGGCGGCACCGTGCAGGAGATCTTCCAGGACGCCTGTGAGAACTACTACGCCGACGCGAGCGCGGTCGCGCCGATGGTGCTGGTCGGGCGCAGCTACTGGACCGAGGAGCTCCCGGTCTGGCCGCTCCTGCAGGCCCTCGCCCGCGGTCGCGCGATGGAGGGCCGCATCCACCTCGTCGACACCACCGAGGAGGTCCTCGACGTCATCGCGGCCGGCGCGCCCGGATGACGTCGCGGTAGTGGTCGACCAAGGCGGCGTTCACCGCGCCCCAGGACTTGTGCGCGACGCTCTTGCGGGCCTCGCGTCCCATCCGCAGCCGCAGCTGCGGGTCGTTGTGGAGCAGCGCGACGTGGGAGCCGAGGTCGTCGCGGCTGCCCGGCTCGTAGAAGAACCCGGTGACGCCGTCGGCGACCAGGTCCAGCGGCCCTCCCGAGCGCGGCGCGACGACCGGGACCCCGGAGGCCAGCGCCTCCTGGACCGCCTGGCAGAAAGTCTCGTGGGAGCCGGTGTGCGCGAACACGTCGAGAGAGGCGTACGCAGCCCCCAGCTCCTCCCCCTGCAGCACGCCCAGGAAGGTCGCGTTCGGGAGCAGCTGGCGCAGCTCGCGCTCCTGCGGGCCGCCACCGACGAGCACGACCTTGTACGCGGGGTTGTGGGCCAGCGCGGTCAGCAGGTGGAGCTCCTTCTCCTGGGCCAGCCGGCCGACGTACCCGACGATGGTCTCCCCCTCGGGCGCGAGCTGCGCGCGCAGGTCATGGTCGATGCGGCTCGGGTGGAACAGCTCGACGTCGACGCCTCGCGGCCACAGCCCGGTGCGCTGTACGCCGAGACCCTCCAGCTGGGTCAGGGCCGACGAGCTCGGCGCCAGGGTGCGGTCGGCCGCCGAGTGCGCCTGACGGGTGAGCATCGCCGCGGCCTGCGGGCCACCGACCGCCTTGTACTTGTCCCAGAAGCCGACCAGATCGGTCTGGTAGATCGCCACGCTCGGGATACCGAGCTCCTTGGCCACCAGCACCGCCTGCCGACCAAGCAGTGCGGGTGAGGCCACGTGGACGACGTCGGGGCTGAACCGGCGCATCACCGCCCGCAGCTTGCGCCGCGTCTCGAGGCCGACACGGAAGTCCTTGTAGACCCAGAACGTCGCACCCCGGGTCCGGGTCACCGGGAACCCGGCGTACTCGGTGGGCCCGGTGGGGGCCACGACCTCGACGGTGTGGCCGTCGACCGCGAGATGCTCCAGCACGCGGCGTACGGAGTTCGTCACGCCGTTGACCTGCGGCAGGAACGACTCCGTGACGATGAGGACACGGAGCGGCTCCGAGTTGGCGGCGACCAGCGGGACCCGATCGAGGCTGATGCTCATGTTTCTGATCGTGAGCGCCCTCCGGCAACGCGACCCCCGACTTGGTTGACGCGTCGGTGAACCTCCCGTGGCCAGAACTCCGTGCCGGGCGACAGATAGTCCGGGCGGTGTCATCAGCGGAAACGCCGCATGACCCTCAGAAATCTGTCACCGCACCTCGGTCGGCGACAGAAGCCGGACAGCCGCAGTTCCTAGGCTCGCGGGGCTCGCGATGTGCTGAGACGCGCATCGCGAAAAGGGGGACGTACGCGGGCCGGACCTGTCGGGCCGGCCC
>NZ_JBHVGB010000309.1:0-2414 GCF_042801335.1 Nocardioides sp. NPDC057577
AAACTAGAGTTTCGTCGCCCACAAGTGCGGATTCGGCCCGCCAGAACTACGGTTTCGGCTAGACCGGGGTGGCGGGGCCGCCCTCGACGGGAGCGGTGAAGTCGACGGTGCGCTTGGCGTTGGCCAGTGCGGTGACGGTGGCGGTGCCGATGGTGCCCTCGCGGTCGAAGACCTCGGCGGTGCCGACGGAGATGCCCTCGTGGGCGACGTGGTCGATGGTGGCGAGGCCGACCTCCATCCCGGCCGGTCGCCGGGCGAGAGCGAGCGAGATGTCGGTGTTGATCCACTCGACGCCGTTGCTGCCCCAGTTGGTGACCATCGAGGTCGCGTCGGCGATCGAGGCAACGGTCTGGAACGGGGTCATCGGCTCCCCGGCGACGGTCGGTACGGCAACCTGCCAGGTGACGTGGCGCCCGGCGTTCTGGTGCTTGCCGAAGTCGTCGGACCAGGGGTTCTCGGAGACGAAGAACGGTACGTGCGGCTCGGAGGTCGGCGGCGCGACCTCGAGCGGCGGGGGAGTGGCGCGCCCGGTCGATGACCAGACCTCACCGGCCGGGTTCTCGCCGGCGAGCAGGTAGGTGCAGGTCGCACGTGCGACGACCCGCTCCGAGCCGTCCTCGGACGACTGGACCATCTCGGCGTCGAGCAGCGCGATGCGCGGGCCGTCGCGTACGACCCTCGTGCGGATCACCGTCGGCACCATCCGCGGCGGTCGGAACAGGTCCACGTGATAACGCGAGGGCACCAGTTCCGAGGCACGTCCGAGCTCCTCGATCTGGTCCTCGAGGCCGCGGGCGATCAGGCCGCTGGCGGCCACTCCGTGCATGTGGTCCTCGGCCCACATGCTGCGAGCCATCGGCGTAGGCTCGAAACCGTCATCGGTGCGCCGGAAGAATGCGAGATCCATGCGGACATTCTAGAACGTGTCCTAACTTCGGATTCAGTTGCGAAAACCGGTAAAGAGTAACGGTTCCGTCATCAAAAGCGCCCCGAAACCACGTACCATCGCACCACAAGCAGCCCCGATCGAAGAGGATGACGATGAGCACCACGCCTCCCTACCAGGTGACCGACCCCGCAACGGGCGAGGTGATCGAGACCTTCCCGTTCGCCACCGACACCGAGGTGGAGGAGGCGTTGGAGCGGTCCAAGAAGGCGTACGCAGCCTGGCGCTCGACCCCGATCGAGGAGCGTTCCGCGATCGTGAAGCGCGCCGCGGACCTCTTCACCGAGCGGGCCGCGGAGCTCGGCTCGATCATCCGCACCGAGATGGGCAAGAAGGCCTCCTCGGGTGCCGGCGAGGCCGAGTTCTCCGGTGAGATCACCGCCTACTACGCCGACCACGGCCCCGAGCTGCTCGCGGAGACCGACCTGCCCGGCCACGAGGGCAAGGCGGTCATCCAGCGTCTCCCGCTCGGCCCGGTGCTCGGTGTCATGCCGTGGAACTACCCCTACTACCAGGTCGCCCGCTTCGCCGCGCCCAACCTGGTCGCCGGCAACACCGTCCTCCTCAAGCACGCCGAGAACTGCCCGCGCTCCTCGGCCGCGATCGCGAAGATCTTCGAGGAGGCCGGCCTTCCCGAGGGCGTCTACCAGAACCTCTACGCCACCCACGAGCAGATCGCCACGATGATCGGCGACCCGCGGGTCCGAGCGGTCTCGCTGACCGGCTCCGAGCGGGCCGGCACGGCGGTCGCCGAGGCCGCCGGTCGCAACCTGAAGAAGGTCGTCCTCGAGCTCGGCGGCTCCGACCCCTACATCATCCTCGACTCCGACGACATCGACGAGGCTGCCGAGACCGCCTGGGCGACCCGGATGGAGAACGTCGGCCAGGTGTGCAACGGCAACAAGCGGATGATCGTGAACGAGGGCGTCTACGACGACTTCGTCGCGGCCCTCACCAAGCGCGCCTCCGCGATGAAGCCGCTCGAGGGCGAGGACGGCGACGACACGGTCTACTCCCCGCTGGTGGCCCGCAAGGCGGCCGAGGCGCTGCGCGCGCAGATCCAGGACGCCGTCGACAAGGGCGCCACGCTCCACGCCGGTGGCGAGATCTCCGAGGGCCCCGACGCCTTCTTCGCCCCCGCCGTCCTTACCGGCGTCACTCCGCAGATGCGCGCCTACACCGAAGAGCTCTTCGGCCCGGTCGCCGTCGTCTACAAGGTGAGCACCGACGAGGAGGCCGTCGACCTGGCCAACGCCGTGGAGTTCGGCCTCGGTGGCGCCGTCTTCTCCACCGACGAGGCCCGCGCGATCGCCGTCGCCCAGCAGCTCGACGTCGGCATGGCCAACGTCAACACGCCGGCCGGCGAGGGCGCCGACGTCCCCTTCGGCGGCACCAAGCGCTCCGGCTTCGGCCGCGAGCTCGGCCCGCTCGGGATCGACGAGTTCCTCAACAAGCGTCTGTTCTACGT
>NZ_JBHVGB010000310.1:0-2411 GCF_042801335.1 Nocardioides sp. NPDC057577
CAACCCAGACACGGACGCCCAGCCTCAGAAGTGCGTCCACCCCGCTGGCCCCTCATAGACCTCCCCGTCGACCGTCACCGGCTCCCCGCCCGGCTCACCGATCGTCCCGATCACCGTCCACCCCTCCGGCAGCTCGGCATCAGGCGGAAAAGCCGCGAGCAGGGAGTGATCCTCTCCCCCGCCCAGCACGAACGCGAGCGCGTCGGCGCCCGTCGCCGAGGCGACCGCGTTGAGCTCGTCGGGGACGGTCAGCGCGGCGGTGTGCACGTCGATGGAGACCTCCGAGGCATCGGCGATGTGCCGGGCCTCGGACAGGAGCCCGTCGGAGACGTCGATCAACGCCGAGGCGCCGGCCGCCGCGGCAGCGGGGCCGGCTGCGTACGGCGGCTGCGGGCGGCGGTAGGCGTCGACCAGCACCCGTGGTGAGCGGAACCCCCGCTTGAGGATCGCCAGGCCGGCCGCGGCCCACCCCTGGCGGCCACACAGCGCGAGTACGTCGCCCGGCTCTGCGCCGGAGCGCAGGACCGGTGCCTGAGCGACCGCGCCGATAGCCGTCACGGAGATCACGATCTGGTCGGCACCGGTGATGTCACCGCCGATGACGGAGGCCCCCACCAGCGCGCACTCCGCGGCGAATCCCTCGGCGAAGTCGACCGCCCACTCGGCCGGGAGGTCCGAGGGCAGGGCGAGCCCGAGAGTCATCGAGTGGGCGACGCCACCCATCGCGGCGATGTCGGCGAGGTTCTGACCCGCCGCCCGATGGCCGATGTGAGACGCCTCTGCCCAGTCCCGCCGGAAGTGGCGACCCTCGACGAGCAGATCGGTCGAGACCACCACGTGGCCCTGCTTGACCCGCACCAGCGCAGCGTCGTCGCCGGGGCCGACCAGCACCTGCTCCCCCTGGGCGAAGTGCTTGGTCATCTCGGTGATCAGCCCGAACTCACCGATGTCGGCGAGCGTCGTGTCCCTCGGAAAAGCCATGGCTCCATCCAACCCTCCCCGCGATGCGCGGAGATACCGGGACACGCATGAGCTGTCTTATCCCAAGGGTCGGTGTAGGTCGATCGACAGATAACGCGATAGGTTACTTGCCTGACGTTGTGCCAAGGAAGGCACGGAGAACAGGAGCAGCACCATGGTCGTACAGGCGTACATCCTCATCCAGACCGACGTCGGCAAGGCCGCAGAGGTCGCCACCGAGATCGGCAAGATCCAGGGCGTGACCCTGGCTGAGGACGTCACCGGTCCGTACGACGTGATCGTTCGCGCCGAGGCACGCAACGTCGACGAGCTCGGCAAGATGGTCGTGGCGCGCGTCCAGAGCCTCGAGGGCATCACCCGCACCCTGACCTGCCCGGTCGTTCACATCTGATTTCACGGCTGCACCCGGCCGTCTGTTACAACGAACCCATGAGCACTCCTCCTCTTTCCGGGCCTGTCGCCGTCATCGCCGGCGGGCTGAGCCACGAACGCGACGTGTCGCTGGCCTCTGGCCGCAACCTCGTGCGCGAGCTGTCGGCGCTGGGCGTGGAGGTGGCTGCGTACGACTTCGACCGGGCGCTGCTGCACAACCTCGAGCGCGACAAGGCGGTCGTGGCGCTGCCGGCTCTGCACGGCCAGTTCGGTGAGGACGGCGAGATCCAGACGCTCCTGGAGCTGATCGGGATCCCGTACGTCGGCACCGTCTCCACCTCCTGCCGCGTCGCGTTCGACAAGACGGCCGCCCGCGAGCTCCTGCGCCGCGGGGGCATCCCGGTACCGGACTCGGTCTCGCTGTCGTCCACGACGTTCCGCGACGTCGGGGCGCCGGTGCTGATGGAGCACGTCATCTCGCGGCTGGGTGAGCGGGTCGTGGTCAAGCCCTCGCGCGGTGGATCGGCGCTCGGCGTCACCGGCGTCGACGGCCTCTCCGCCCTCCCCGCCGCCCTGGTCAAGACCTACGCCTACTGCGACGAGGCGCTCATCGAGCGCTTCTACGCCGGCATCGACGTCTCCGTGGTGGTCCACGAGACGGACGAGGGGGTCAAGCCGCTGACCCCGATCGCCATCGACTTCAGCAAGGGCCACGAGTTCGACTTCGCGGCGCGCTACACCGCCGAGTTCGTCGGCTTCGGCCGCCCCGACCTCCCCGACGCGCTGCTCGCCGAGCTCGGCGAGACCGCCGTACGCGCCCACGAGCTGCTCGGCATGCGCGACATCTCCCGCACCGACTTCATGGTCACCCCCGACGGAAGCTTCGTCGTCCTCGAGGTCGCCATCACCCCCGGCGCCACCGAGACCAGCGTCTTCCCCTTCGCCGCCAAGCACGACGGCACCTCGATGGGCGAGGTCACCCTCGCCCTCCTCAAGCGCGCTCTCGCCCGCTGACCCCCGCCGAGTCGGCTCGAACTGACCGAGAACCACGCCGAGTC
>NZ_JBHVGB010000311.1:0-2396 GCF_042801335.1 Nocardioides sp. NPDC057577
GTTATGACGAGCCGACTCGGCAGGGTTCTACGTCAGGATGAGCCGACTCGACGGGTCAGCGGGGGTTGATCCAGTTGAGCAGCTGACTCATCGAGATCAGCAGGTCGTCCAGCCGCCGCTCCACGCTGTCCAGGCGCGCGTTGACGCTGTCGATCGCCGCGTCGGTGCGCTCCATCCGGCTCTTGATCGCATGGAACTCCGCCGTGTGCATCTGCTGCATCGTCAGGAGATCGATCATGATCGCCTCGACGTCGCTCACGGACAGGCGGCCCCCAACGCCATGCCCCGAGTAGTTCATGGACATGGCGTGAATCTTGTCACGCAGTTCCTACCCAAAGGTAAGAAAAGGTGTTTCACCGACGTGAACTTGCCTGACCGTGCACCAACTGTTGGTCAGAAGAGTCTCTCGGTCGGATCGTCGAGGCCGCGCAGCGCGTCGTAGTCGACGATCGCGCAGGTGATCCCGCGGTCTTCGGCCAGCACGCGGGCCTGCGGCTTGATCGCCTGAGCGGCGAAGATGCCGCGTACGGGGGCCAGCAGCGGGTCGCGGTTGAGCAGCTCGAGATAGCGGGTCAGCTGCTCGACGCCGTCGATCTCGCCGCGTCGCTTGATCTCGACCGCGACCGACTTCCCGTCGGCGTCGCGGCACATCAGGTCGACCGGTCCGATCGCGGTGGGGTACTCGCGGCGTACGAGGGTCAGGCCCTCGCCCAGCGTCGCCGGGTGGTCGGCGAGGAGCTCCTGGAGGTGCTTCTCGACGCCGTCCTTCTGCAGGCCGGGGTCGATGCCGAGGTCGTGGGCCGACTCGTGGTGGATCTCCTCGATCAGGATGCGCAGCGTGTCGTCCGTCTTCGAGGTGACCGTCCACTCGACGCGGCCGTCGTCGGACTTGCCCTCCGAGAGGGTGCAGGGCGGCGACATCCAGTTGAGGGGCTTGTAGGAGCCCCCGTCGGAATGGACCAGCACCGATCCGTCGGCCTTGAGCATCAACACCCTGGTGGCCATCGGGAGGTGGGCGGTGAGCCGCCCCGCGTAGTCGACCTGGCAGGTGGCAACGACGAGTCTCACCGGGAGAACGTATCGCATGGCCCCATGTGAGCAGCGTCACGCCACCAGGGGTTACTCACGGGTAATAAATTTGGCAGTCTTCCGTCGCATGACGGTTTCGACCCAGGGTTCCATCCACGACGTGCTCGTGCTGCCCTATCTCAACCACGCCATTCGCATGCTCGAGTCGGGCTACGCCACCGCCACGGACATCGACAACGCCATGCGCTTCGGCTGCGGCTACCCGAAGGGACCGCTGGCCACGGTCGACGAGATCGGCGCCTCATCCGTACGCGACGCGCTGCTCGCCCGCTTCGAGGAGACCGGCGACAACCTGCACAAGCCCGTCGCCCTGCTCACCAAGATCTCCGACGAGTCCGGGTCGTTCACCGGCGTGGCCGGGGACGACGCAGCGACGCCGGAGCTGCGCCACACGATCGAGAAGATCGGCGTGGTCGGCACCGGCACGATGGCCTCGGGCATCGTCCAGGTCTTCGCCCAGGCCGGGTACGACGTCGTCTTCGTCGGCCGCTCCCAGGAGAAGCTCGACGGGGTCGTCGCCGGGATCACCAAGTCCCTCGACAAGGCGATCGCGAAGGGGCGCTCGGACGAGGAGACCAAGGCTGCCGTGCTCGGCCGCCTCACCGGCAGCACCTCGCGCGAGGATCTCGGCGAGGCGGACCTGATCGTCGAGGGCATCGCCGAGGACCTCGACGTCAAGACCGAGCTCTTCAAGGACCTCGACCGCATCGCCAAGCAGGGCGCCATCCTGGCCACGACCACCAGCTCGATGCCGATCACCGAGCTCGCCAAGGTCACCTCGCGCCCCGGTGACGTCATCGGGATGCACTTCTTCAACCCCGCTCCGGTCATGAAGCTCGTCGAGGTGGTCACGACCGACCTCACCTCGGCCGAGGTCGACGAGACCGTGCTCGCACTGTCCACGGCGGTCAAGAAGGTCCCGGTCTCCTGTGGTGACCGCTCCGGCTTCATCGTCAACGCACTGCTGTTCCCCTACCTCAACGACGCCGTCAAGCTGCACGAGTCCGGCGTCGCCATCGCCGAGATCGACGCCGCGATCAAGGAGACCGCGGGCTTCCCGATGGGTCCCTTCGAGCTCCTCGACGTGGTCGGCAACGACGTCTCGCTGGCCATCCAGTCCGAGCTCCGCAACGAGTTCGGCGAGCCCGGCTTCGACCCCGCCGCCCTCCTGGTCCAGAAGGTCCAGGAAGGCAAGCTCGGCCGCAAGACCGGCGAGGGCTTCCACACCTACTGATCCCAACCCCGGCCGAGGCGTCACGTACGTCGGCCGAGGCGTCACCCCCGCAGGCCGAGGCGTCACACGCGCG
>NZ_JBHVGB010000312.1:0-2383 GCF_042801335.1 Nocardioides sp. NPDC057577
GACGAGCCATCCTTCGCGGGCGAACCGTAGGGCGGTCGCGCGGCCGATGCCGGCGGCCGCCCCGGTGATCAGTACGGAACTGGGCACGTGCTCGGTCAGGCCCTGGCGAAGTCGTTGCTGGTGTCGAAGAACCAGACCGTCGAGTCGGTGCAGACGATCCGGTCGAGCTTGCCGACGGCGACCTGTGAACGCGGCGTCTTGCCCGAGGCCAGCACCACGTCGTAGGCGTCGCTGGTCCGCAGCACCGACCACGGCTCGGACTCGGTGCCCTCTCCCGTGCTGATGATGCTGTCGAGCGCTGACTGGGCCAGGATCGACTCGCGTTGGGCCTGCTCGAGGTTGCCGAGGCCGCGCTGGGCGTCAGCGAGGGCGGTGTGGGCCGAAGGGCTGAAGATCGCGCCAGGCATCAGCCCATGGACCGCGGCGATCGCGCCGGCGTAGTCGCCGACCGACATCATCGGGGCGACCATCTCGGTGATCTCGAGATCGGGCCGGAAGTTCGGAGCTTCCAGGATCGCCTCACGTAGGGCTCTCAGCGACTCCGGGCCGGGATCGCGAAGATAGACGTCGAGCAGCTCAGCGTACGTGGCCAACAGGGGTCCCCCCTTGAATAACGGTCGCCATGCACGGTAGCCAATGGTGCGGCCACGTGGGGCGGTTGACAACGATTATGCGCCCTATTGTGACTCGGAAGTTGCGCGGCCCCCCGGTTTCTATCGCCAGCCGAGATCAGGGGCGACGTGGGTCAGGATGCTCTCCAGGGCATGTGCGTTGTAGTCGACGCCGAGCTGGTTCGGCACCGTGATCAGCAGCGTGTCGGCGGCTTGGATCGCCTCGTCCTCGGCGAGCTCCTTGACCAGGACGTCGGGCTCGGCGGCGTACGAACGCCCGAAGATCGCGCGGGTCTGGTCGTCGATGTTGCCGATCTGGTCCTTGGCCTGCCGGTCGAGACCGAAGTAGCGCCGGTCCTCGTCGTTGACGAGGGCGAAGATGGAGCGCGAGACCGAGACGCGCGGCTCCCGCTCGTGTCCGGCCTCCCTCCATGCTTCGCGGTAGGCCTCGATCTGCTCGCGCTGCTGGATGTGGAACGGCTTGCCGTTCTCGTCGTTCTTGAGGGTCGAGCTCTGCAGGTTCATCCCGAGTCCCGCCGCCCAGCGCGCGGTCGCCAGCGAGCTCGAACCCCACCAGATCCGGTCGCGCAGGGTCTCGGAGTAGGGCTCGACCCGGAGCTTGCCCGGCGGGTTGGGGAACATCGGCCGCGGGTTGGGCTCGGCGAACTCCACCCCCTCGATGATCTTGAGGTACGTCTCGGTGTGAGCACGTGCCATGTCGGCCTCGGAGGCGCTGTCGCCGGGGTCGTAGCCGAAGTAGCGCCACCCGTCGATGACCTGCTCGGGTGAGCCGCGGCTGATCCCGAGCTGCAGGCGCTCGCCGGAGATGAGGTCGGCGGCCGCCGAGTCCTCAGCCATGTAGAGCGGGTTCTCGTAGCGCATGTCGATGACACCGGTGCCGATCTCGATCCTCGAGGTGCGGGCGCCGACCGCGGACAGCAGCGGAAAGGGCGAGGCGTACTGGCGGGCGAAGTGGTGGACCCGGAAGTACGCACCGTCCACACCCAGCTCCTCGGCGGCGACCGCGAGGTCGATCCCCTGGATCAGCGCATCCCGTGCCGACTGCGTCTGCGAGTAGGGCGACGGTGTCCAGTGGCCGAAAGACAAGAATCCGATGTTCTTCACGACTAGTAGAACTCTCAACAGTCCCGCGAGATTCCCTCCGAGGGGTCCCGGACGCCGACCGGCTCGGGTCAGCCAGGGCGGCTGGGACCTTCGCCTCTGGGCGTTCCGCTCTCCGGAACCGCCCTCGAACTGACACCACCTTGTCGGTGGTGACCTGCAGTTCTGCGTTCTGTTCTCATTCGATCAACACGCGAGAGTTCCTTCGTGCGCCCGGTAAAGCGAACGTCCACACGGCATCAACAACTGCCCCTTATGAGTTTATCTATCGGTCGACCGAATAATCATATCGGTCGACTGACCAGGGAAAACAATGTCTCGGCGTGTTGTCCGAGCTCTTCCGAAGTCGCGGATTATCGTGTTACATATCAGGCAGCTTCACCGATGCAGTTTCACCGATATAAGGCCAACCAACATTCTCTGGGGGATGAATTAATTATGTGGGACACCGTTGAGGTGCAGAGCTTCACGCTTTCTCACGACATGCCGTGCCGCGACTGCGGTCACGCACGTCACCGCTTCTTGCCGTGCGACTCCGAGTGCGACTGCCGCGCCCACGAGGTAGCGGAGCTACTGGAGGTCGCCGGCGCTCGCTGAACGACCTGGCGTCAGCTGTCTCGGGCGTCCAGAAACGGTGACCACCGCAGTCG
>NZ_JBHVGB010000313.1:0-2277 GCF_042801335.1 Nocardioides sp. NPDC057577
CCGCGTCGGGGGATCTGTCCCCGTGTCACGCTACGCGAAGCGAGCGAGAGGGGACGGATGCGCCGACTCGGCCGTAAATGTTCAGCCCGGGAACGAAGCTGCCTTCGCGGCGTACGCGACCATCCAGCTCGGCTCGATGGTGGCATAGACCACGCCCGGCCCTTCCCAGGTCTGCGGGTCCGAGCCGTAGAACTCGGTGAAGTAGGCGTTGTGGGCCTCGAACGCGGGCCCTTCGGAGACCACGTGCGCGGTGCCGTGGGTGAAGACGCCGATGCGCTCCCCGTCCACGTGGGTCGCGCTGACGGCGGGGCGGGCGAGCATGTGCTTGGCCTTGACGGCGGTGGGAGAGGTCCCGAACAGCCAGCGACCGTGCACGAAGTGGCCGTCGACGCAGCTCGTCCGCGGCTCGCCACGGGCGGTCACGGTGGCCAGCACCAGCACCTTCATGCCCGTCAGCTCGGTGACGAGCTGGCGTGCGTTCAGGCGGTTCTCGGCATTGACGATGCCGGTCAGGTGGCCGCTCGCGCGACCGATCGAAGCGTCCAGGAGTCGTTGCAGGTCGGCGATCTCTTCATCTGTCTCGAGCACACGACGAGTCTCACACCGTTGCCTCCTGGCCGCTTGACCGTTCTTGCGGATCTCCGATCGCGGCGGCGATCTCCGGCGGGACGGCGGTCGAGCCCGAGCCATCGGCGGCGACGACCACGTAGACGACCGAGACGGCACAGGTGACCTCCTCGCCCCGGCGGAACTCGAACTCGAGGGTGAAGCTCTTGGTGCCGATCCGGGTGGTGCGCACCGGCACCTGGACCTTGTCGCCGAAGCCGATGCCGGCCTTCCAGTCCAGGTCCGCGTGGACGAGCTGGACGTCGACGCCGAGTTCCTCCCAGCGCGGGTAGGGCACCCCGCACGCGTCGATGAAGTGGTTCATCGCCTCGTCGACGTAGGCGAGGTACCAGCCGTTGAACATCACCCCCTGCATGTCGACCTCGAGGTAGCGGGGCGTGAACTCGTAGACCGTCGTCATGGGCGCTCCTTCGCGGGCAGGATCCGCCCGCTGGCCTCGCCGAGCGCGATCCGGCCACCGCCCGGCGCCGGCGCCGTCGCGGTGATCGTGACCTCGTCGCCGTCTTCCAGGAACGTACGGGTGGAGCCGTCGTCCAGCTCGAACGGCTCGGCCCCTGACCAGCTGAGCTCGAGGAGCGAGCCGCGCTGACCCGGCTCGGGGCCGCTGATCGTGCCGCTGGCGAACAGGTCGCCGACGCGGAGCGAGGCGCCGTTGGCGCTCATGTGCGCGAGCATCTGCGGTGCGGTCCAGTACATCGTGGCGTACGGCGGCTCGGCGACCAGCGAACCGTTGAGCCTGACCTCGAGGGCGAGGTCGAGGGCCCACGGCTCGAGCGCCGAGTCGTCGAGGTAGCCGGTCAACGGGACGTCGCGTTCCGGCGGGCTCACCCGGGCCGCCTCGAGCGCCGCGAGCGGAAGGACCCACGGCGAGATCGAGGTCGCGAACGACTTGCCGAGGAACGGGCCCAGCGGGACGTACTCCCAGGCCTGGATGTCGCGCGCCGACCAGTCGTTGAGGAGCGTGATCCCGAAGATGTGGTCGGCGGCCTCGGCGAGCGGGACCGGAGTGCCCTGCTCCGAGCCGACGCCGACCACGAACCCCATCTCGGCCTCGATGTCCAGGCGGATCGAGGGGCCGTCGACGATCCCGTCGGGCGTCTTCCGCAGACCGGTCGGCCGGACGACGTCAGTGCCGGAGACGACCACCGTGCCGGAGCGGCCGTGGTAGCCGATCGGCAGGTGCTTCCAGTTGGGCGTCAGCGGCTCGGAGTCGGGGCGGAACATCTTCCCGACGTTGGAGGCGTGGTGTTCGGAGGCGTAG
Organism: Nocardioides sp. NPDC057577; assembly: GCF_042801335.1. Taxonomy (NCBI): domain Bacteria; kingdom Bacillati; phylum Actinomycetota; class Actinomycetes; order Propionibacteriales; family Nocardioidaceae; genus Nocardioides; species Nocardioides sp. NPDC057577. Next base: position 1,889 of record NZ_JBHVGB010000313.1, read on the forward strand.
AAGTCGACGTAGTCGGCCACCGTGAACGGCAGCAGAAGGTCGGCGCCCTCGATCGGCACCAGGTGCGGTCTGACCTCGGCCTCGCTCCCGGGGTCGCTGAGCAGCCGGGTCAGTTCGGCGCGTACGTCCGTCCAGACGGCCGGCCCGGCGGCGAGCAGCGCGTCGAGACCGCCTTCGCCGACACCTGTGACCGCGGCGACGTCGAGCACGAGGTCACCGATCCGCACCCCGAGCCGCGGCGTGGGGTCCGCGGCGGTGCGGAAGGTGGCGTACGGAAGCGCCTCGAGGCCGAACTGACTGTCTCCGATGTCCAGCCAGGTTCTCACGCGGCCACCTCCGTAGCGCAAGCGCCAGGATACGGACGCGGCCGCGTGTGGTCTTGTCTGTTC
>NZ_JBHVGB010000314.1:0-2235 GCF_042801335.1 Nocardioides sp. NPDC057577
GGAACGCCCCTAACCGGCCTGGCCCCGGTCGCAGCTTGCTCGGGGCCCGTGCCCGTCGGTGGTCAGGCGACGGTGTGCGAGCGACGCTGGGAGCGCCGGGCGGCGAGCAGCTCGCCGACGGCGCTGGACTGCTTCGGGCCGCGCTGCAGGCGGGCGGCGTGGGGAAGGGCCCGGCCCAGGACGTTGAGCCGGGAGCGTACGACCGCGGTCGGGGCCACGCGCATGACCGCCTGGGCACCGAGGCCGATCCGGGCGAGGAACCGGTTGCCGTCACGGCCACCGGCGGAGGCCGCGGCCGCGATCGTCCTTACCCCGCGCTCCTCGGCGAAGGCGACGGCCGACTCCATCAGCATCCGGCCCACGCCCCGGCGGCGGAAGCTGGGAACGACGTGGGGCGCGAAGATCTGCACCGTTGGCTCGAGGTTGAGCGGACCGAAGGTGGTCGCGCGCACGTAGACCGCCCCGACGGGTTCGCTGCCGCACTCGGCGACCAGGAGGCGCTGGTCGGGGGAGGCGTCGGCGGCGCCGATGATCGTCTCCAGGTCGCCCAGCTGCTCCTGGGCATCCGCCATCCGCAGCGAGTCCTGCCAGATGCCGAGGAGGAAGAGCGCGTCATCGGCTCGTGCCTCTCGCATCGTCACCGGCACCCTCATCGAGTCCGTCCTCCAAGGGCGCCGTGCGTACAGATCATCACAATTCCTCCACGATCGTGGCTGTTCCCGGGCGGAATCGGGTTTCCCGAGTGATCATGTCACCACGGCCCCGACATTACGGAGCCGATGATGGCGGCAACCCGGGCAATGATGCCATGGGGGAGATGTAACGGATTGGTGAAAAGACAGGTCCCTCGGGTGATTCACCCTCCGAGCGTCTCTAATGTGTCTCCGCAAGGTCCGACGTGAGCCGGGCCAGCCCATACGAAAGAGGGACTAAAGCAGTGAACTCATCATCCTCTACCTGGATGAAGCTGACCGCAGGCGCCGGCGCCTTGGCGCTCAGCTTCACCCTCGCCGCCTGTGGTGGCGAGACCGCTTCCGAGGAGCCGGAGACGAAGGCCGCAGCCAAGGGCGACGGCACTCTCACCATCGGGCAGCTTCTCCCGCAGACCGGCAGCCTCGCGTTCCTCGGCCCGCCCGAGTTCGCCGGTTCCGACCTGGCCATCCAGGACATCAACGCCGCTGGCGGTGTGCTTGGCAAGGACGTCGTCCCTGTCGTCGCGGACTCCGGTGACACCACCTCCGCGATCGCCCCCACCGAGGCCGACAAGCTCATCGACGCCAAGTCCGACGTCATCGTCGGCACCGCGTCCTCGGGCGTGTCGATGACCGTGATCGACAAGATCATGTCGTCGGGCACCGTGATGTTCTCCCCGGCCAACACCTCGACCGAGTTCGACGAGGGTGACTTCGCGAAGGCCGACCTCTACTTCCGCACGGCTCCGTCCGACATCCTGCAGGGCGCCGTCATGGCCAACCTGCTGCTCGAGGACAAGCGCACCAACGTGGCGATCCTGTCCCGCCAGGACGCCTACGGCGAGACGCTCGCCAAGGAGGTCAAGGCCAACCTCGAGGGTGCCGGCTCCAAGGTCGCCACCACGGCGTTCTACTCCGAGGACGCCACCTCGTTCGACGCCCAGATCAACGAGATCGCCGGTGCCGGCGCGGACGCGGTCGTCGTGATCGCGTTCGAGGAGACCAAGAAGCTCATCCCGCAGCTCATCGCCGCGGGTGTCGGTCCGGCCAAGCTGCCGACGTACTTCGTCGACGGCAACCTGTCGGACTACTCCAAGGACTTCACCAAGGGTGAGCTCAAGGGTGTCAAGGGCACCCTCCCGGGCGCCGAGACCACTGGTGACTTCAAGGAGCAGCTGCTGAAGGTCAACCCGAAGCTGGCCGACTACTCCTACGCCGCCGAGTCCTACGACGCGACCATCGTCTCCGCGCTGGCCGCGGTGCAGGCCGACAGCGACTCTGGCGAGGCCATCGCCAAGGAGATCGTCGACATCACCACCGGTGGTGAGAAGTGCGAGACGTACGCGGACTGCGTCAAGCTCATCGAGGACGGCAAGGACATCGACTACGACGGCAAGTCCGGTCCGATCGAGCTCGGCGAGACCGGTAGCCCGACGGCCGCGTCCATCGGTATCTACCAGTACAACGACAAGGCGACCTACGCCCCCGTCAAGTACATCGCCGGCGAGGTCTGAGCCTGTGACCCTGCGACTTCGTCGCAGGG
>NZ_JBHVGB010000315.1:0-2177 GCF_042801335.1 Nocardioides sp. NPDC057577
GACGTCAGCAGGTCGGCGACCTCGCTGGTGTGACGTACGTCGGCCGTGTCGCTTCCCGCCAGCACGATCGCCCGGCTGCGCTGGCGCCGCAGCGCCGCCAGGAACTTCTGCTCGCGCTCGGGCTGACCGCCGGTGTTGCACAGCATCACCAGCAGGCCGTGCTTCTCGGCCTCGTCGGCCAGGCCGCCGGCGATGGTGGAGAAGTAGGGGTCGGAGATGTCCTTCACCAGCAGCCCGACCGTCTCGGTCGAGCCGCGCGCCATCGCCTGGGCGTTGGCATTGGGCATGTAGCCGAGCTTGTTCGCCGCCGCCAGGACCTTCTCCTGCAGCTCGGGGCGCACCACCCGGTCGCTCCCGTTCAGCGCGCGCGACGCGGTGGCCAGCGAGACCCCTGCCTCGCGGGCGACATCGCTCAGCGTCGCTGCGCGTTCTCCGGCCAACTGATTCTCCTTCGGCTTCCGCTCCAGGAGCCTAAGGCATCCGCCGAATGCGTACGCCGCGCTCCGGGTCTCGTCAGACGTACCCACCCGTTGCCGAGTCGGCCCGTTTGTACGCCCAGAACCGCCGAGTCGGCGCGTTTGAACGAGCCGACTCGGCGTGAGTCTTGGTCAGAACGGGCCGAGTCGGCGGTCAGGGGCGTCCGAGGGTGGAGGCGCGGGCGATGAGCTCTGGTGTGAAGACGACCTGCTCGTGCTGGTGGGTGGGGTCGCCGACCTCGTCGAGGAGCAGTTCGGCGGCGCGTCGGCCGAGGTCGTGGCGGGGCTGGCGTACGGAGGTGAGGGGCACCGCCGCGGCGGCGGCGAACTCGATGTCGTCGTAGCCGACGATCGCGAGATCGCCGGGTACGGTTCGGCCGCTGGAGATCGTCTGCTGGAGCAGCCCGAGCGCGAGCAGGTCGTTGGCGCAGAACGCGGCGGTCGGGCGGCGCCGGGCGGACAGCCCGACGAGCCGCTCGCCGGCGGCGCGACCACAGGCCACGGTCGGGGCCTCGCAGGAGAGCATGACGAGGTCCTCGGGCGGTAGCCCGGCCTCGGCCCAGGCCTGCCGGGCGCCCTCGCCGCGGTCGCGGACCTGTCCGATCGACTCCGGCCCACCGACGTACGCCACCCGCTTGTGGCCTTCGTCGATGAGGTGCTCGACGGCCAGCCGCCCGCCCAGGACGTCGTCGACGGCGACGGAGCAGAACGACGACCCCGCCCGGGTGCGGTCGACGATGACGACCGGGGTGCCCCGCTCGATCAGCTGGTCGAGCTGCGGGTCGTCGGGGTCGACCGGGGTGATCAGGATGCCCTGGACGCGCTGCTGCTGCAGGTGGGCCAGGTGGGCGCCCTCGCGGGCCGAGCGTCCGTCGCTGTTGCACAGGAACAGCGAGAGCCCGGCCGCCTCGGCGGCCAGCTCGATGCCCTGGGCCACGTCGGTGAAGAACGGGTTGCCGGCGTCGAGCATGACGTAGGCCAGCGACTGGGTGCTGCCGGTGCGCAGCGAGCGCGCCGACTCGTTGCGTACGAAGCCGAGGTCGGCCATCGCGCGCTCGACCCGTTCACGTGTCGTTCGGCTGACGCGCTCGGGGCGGTTGAGCACGTTGGACACCGTGCCGAGGGACACGCCTGCGGTGGCCGCGACATCTTTGACCGAGGCGCTGCGCGGTGAACCCGCTGGGGTGATCGCCACCTGGGCTCCTTCCTGAAACGTTAAATCGCAGCATAGGCCGTGGACGGCGTTGTGACGAGGAAGGGACGCTACCCGGATTGACCGATGTCGGACATGCTCATTAGCGTCCATGTCTAAATCGTTTCATCGGAGGTCGTCATGGAGCGCGTCTGCTTCCAGTTGCAGGTCAAGCCCGAGCGCATCGAGGAGTACAAGCGGCGCCATGCTGCGGTCTGGCCCGACATGCTCCGGGCGCTCTCGGAGACCGGATGGCACAACTACTCCCTGTTCCTCCGTCCCGACGGCCTGCTCATCGGCTACGTCGAGACGCCCTCCATCGAGGCTGCTCAGGCCGGAATGGCGGCCACCGAGGTCAATGCTCGGTGGCAGGCGGAGATGGCGGAGTTCTTCGAGGACCTCGACGGCGTCGCGCCCGACGAGGGCTTCCTCCGCCTCGAGGAGGTCTTTCACCTCGAGGACCAGCTCGGTCGCGACTGACTCCCTCGCCGAGTCGGCGCGTTCTAACG
>NZ_JBHVGB010000316.1:0-2156 GCF_042801335.1 Nocardioides sp. NPDC057577
GCTCGTTACAACGGGCCGACTCGGCGGGGTTTTGCGTCAGAACGGGCCGACTCGGCGGTCAGGTGATCTGGTGGGCGAAGATGCGGTCGAGCTCGGCGGCGGCATCGGTGGTGACGCCGCCGTGGACGGGGCCGGGCTGGAGGACCGTGGACTTCGGGGCCTTGAGGAGGCCGAAGCGGGCAGACTCGTTGTCGGAGAGCGCCCGGATGCCGTACGCGGTAGCGCGGACGCCCGCGCCGAAGCCGGCGTGCGCGGCGCCGGCACAGATCAGGTCCACCGACTCCAGGCCGGCCCGCACGAGCGAGTGGTCGAGTCCGGGGGCGAAGGCGGCGAGGCGCTGCTCGTCGAGCTTCCACCGAGCGGCGAGGAACTTCTGCTCGGGGCAATGGAGGACGACGCCGACGTTGAGGAACTCCTCGCGCTCGGGACGAGGTACGCAGCGGAGCACGACGTACTGGTAGGCGTCCATCACGCCTCCTGGGCGGGCTCGGCCACAGGCAGCCACGGTCGGCCGCCGTCGAGGCGGGCCCTCAGGAACGCGACGTAGCGCTCACGCAGCGACTCGGGAGTGTCGTAGCCGGGGACGGCCTCGAGCCACTCGTCGGGTACGTCGGCGAGCACCTTCTCCAGCACCGCGTCGTCGAGCCGCGTGGCGAGGTCGTCGTTCTGGGCGAGCGCCTCGGCTGCGTAGGCCCGCAGGACGTGCTCGGAGGTGTCGTAGGGCTGGGCGGCGTAGCGCGCCGGATCGCCGCCACCGCCGGGCCAGACATGGTGGAAGTAGAGCGAGGCACCATGGTCGATGACGTAGAGCGCACCGTTCCACAGCAGCATGTTGGGGTTGCGCCAGGAGCGGTCGACGTTGGCGATCAGCGCGTCCAGCCACAGGATCCGCCCGGCCAGCGACGGATCGGGCTGATAGGCGGCGTCGTAGCCGAACGCACCCGCCAGGAAGTCGATGCCGAGGTTCAGCCCGGCGCTCACGTTGAGCAGGTCCTGGACCTCCTCGTCGGCCTCGTAGCGGGCGATCTCGGGGTCGAGATCGAGCACCACCTGATCCGGCGTCGGGATGTCGAGCGCCCGGCACAGGCCGGTGACGATCACCTCCGCGACCAGCACCCGCAGCCCCTGCCCGGCGCCGCGGAACTTGCAGACGTAGGTGCCGAGGTCATCGGCCTCCACGATCCCGGGCAGGCTTCCGCCTTCCCGGAGCGGGGTGACATAACGAGTCACCCGCACCGTCTCCAGACTCACGAGATGGTGTCCTCTTCCAGTCGTCTCTTCTCCTCGGCGATGTCGAAGCGGGGCGCGGGCCAGTCGAGGTCGAGGCGGTCCAGGGTCTCCAGGAGCAGCTCGCCGATGGCCAGGTTGCGATACCACTTCTTATCGCTCGGCACGAGGTACCACGGAGCGTACTCGGTGTTGGTGCGCTCCAGCGCAATCTCGTACGCCTCCTGGTAGCGATCCCACAGCTGCCGCTCGTCGATGTCGCCGGGGCTGTACTTCCAGTGCTTCGTCGGGTCCTCGAGCCGGGCTCGCAGCCGCTTCTTCTGCTCCTTGGGCGAGATGTGGAGCATGCACTTGAGGATGACGGTGCCGTCGTCGGTCAGGCGCTTCTCGAAGTCGTTGATGGCGTCGTAGCGCCGCTCGATCTCCTCGGCGGAGGCGAGCTCGCGGACACGGCCGATCAGCACATCCTCGTACTGGGAACGGTCGAAGACACCGAGGTAGCCCGGCTCCGGCACCGACCTCTCGATCCGCCACAGGAAGTCCTGGGCCCGCTCTTCGTCGGTCGGTGCCTTGAAGCTGGTGATCTTCACGCCGACGGGGTCGACCAGCCCGACGGTGTGCTTGAGCACGCCACCCTTTCCGGAGGTGTCCATCCCCTGCAGGATGAGCAGCACCCGCCTGGGGTCGTCGCCCTCCTTCGAGGCGAACAGCTTGGTCTGCAGCTCGATCAGCGTCGGGCCGAGCTCGGCGAGCACCTGCTTGCCGGTCTCCTTGTCGGCGCCGACGCCGGGCGCGGAGTTGGTGTCGTACTTCCGCAGGTCCACCGCTCCGGCCGGCAGCCGCAGCTCGTCAAGAAGGCTCATAAGGCGACGATAGTGCCGAGTCGGCTCGTCATGACGCGCCGACTCGGCACAAGAAGTGGTCAGGAC
>NZ_JBHVGB010000317.1:0-2155 GCF_042801335.1 Nocardioides sp. NPDC057577
GCGTTCGTGCTCCAGGCGCAGGGCGACCAGTACACCTCGACGGCGACGCCCTGGCCGAGTGGACCCGCGCCGGCGGGCCGGGCATCGCCGATGCTCCGCCCGCCGTCCTGGCGCGGGCCTTCCGTCACGGGCGCTGAACGATGACGGCGTACGCCGCCGCGACCAGGGCCGCGCCGATGCCGACCCTGCGGGCCAGCGTGGTGGCGCTGACGACGTCGGCGGGGGCGGCGTCGCGGCCGTCGCCCATCACCGCACGATGCTCGATCCGGTTGCCGTAGTAGCGGTTCGTGCCGCCGAGACGGATGTCGAGGGCGCCGGCGAAGGACGCCTCGACGACGCCGGCGTTCGGGCTCGGGTGCTGCGCGGCGTCGCGGCGCCAGGCCGTCCACGCCTGCTTCGCGCGCGAGGGCGCGGCGGCCAGGGTGAGCAGGCCGGAGAGCCGGGAGCCGGGCAGGTTGAGCAGGTCGTCGAGGCGGGCGCTGGCCCAGCCGAAGTGCTCGTAGCGGTCGTTGTGGTGGCCGACCATCGCGTCCAGGGTGTTGGCGGCTCGGTAGCCGAGCAGGCCGGGTACGCCCGCGACGGCGCCCCACACCAGGGGCGCGACCACCGCGTCGGAGGTGTTCTCGGCGACGCTCTCGACGACGGCCCGGGAGACCTCGGAGGCGTCGAGCTCGTCGGTGTCGCGGCCGACGAGGTGGGTCAGCCGCTGCCGCGCGGCGGGGAGGTCACCGCGGTCGAGATGTTCGTGGACGGCGAGGGCCTCGCGCTCCAGCGAGCGGCCGCCCAGGACCGCCCAGGTGGCTGCCGCGGTCACCAGGGCCTTCCCGGCCCGGCCGGGAGCGAGCCGCTCCGCGGCGGCGCCGAGGACGACCGCTCCGCCGGCCAGGGTCGCGGTGTGGAGCACGCCGCGGGCTCGATCGTCGGCGTACCAGGCCCGCTCGGCCCGCATCGCGACCGTGCCGAACCCGGCGACCGGGTGGTAGCGCCGTGGGTCGCCCAGCAGGCGGTCGAGCGCGAAACCGGCGAGGATCCCGATCGCCCGCGGGCTCACCCCGCTCCCCTGGTCTTCCGCAGGGCGGCCAGGAGCTGGTCGGTCGGCTCCTGCGGGCGCACCGCGATCCGCACCCAGTCCGGGCCGAGCCCGGGGAAGGTGTCGGCACGGCGTACGGCGATGCCCCGCTCGCGCAGGGCCTCACGGACCCCGGCGCCGGGGCGGGCCAGGACGAAGGAGGCGGTCGAGGGGACGTACTCGATCCCCTGGTCCCGCAGGCCGGCCTCGAGGTGGCTGCGCCAGGCGGTGATCCGCTCGGCGCGCTCGCGGGCCTCGGCGCTCGCCCGCTCGGTCGCGCAGGCGAGCATCGCGGCGGCGGCGGTGGCAGAGACCGACCAGGGGGTGCGTACCGCCTCCAGGTCGCTGATCGCGGCGGGGTCGCCGACGACGTAGCCGGCGCGGACCCCCGGGATCGACCAGTGCTTGGTGAGGCTGCGGATCACCAGCAGGCCCTCGGCGTGCTCGCCGGTGAGCGTCTCGGGCTCGCCGGGGACCGCGTCCATGAAGGCCTCGTCGACCACGACCAGACGGCCAGGTCGGAGGAGGGCACGGAGGGTGGCCGCCGGGTGGAGTACGCCGCTGGGGTTGGTCGGGTTGCCGACGACGACCAGGTCCGCGTCGGCAGGCACCGCGGCCGGGTCGAGGGTGAAGCCGTCCCGGTGGCTGAGGCGCACCTCGTCGACTCGGTGGCCCGCCTGCTCCAGCGCCGCGTGGGGCTCGGTGAACTGCGGGTGGACGACGACCGGTTTCCGCCACGTCCTGGCTCGCGCGACCAGCGTGAACGCTTCCGCCGCCCCCGCCGTCGGAAGGACCTCGTCGCGGTCGCGCCCGTGGTGCTTCGCCAGCGCCGCCCGCGCCGGCTCCTCGTCAGGGTAGGCCGTCGACGCCAGCGACTCGTGGAGCGCCTGGTCCAGCCACCCCGGCCGCTCGCCCGGGTAGACGTTCACCGCGAAGTCGAGCAGCCCATCCCCCACCTCGACGTCCCCATGATGCCTCAGCGGATCAGCAACCGCACCCCCGCTGGTCGAGCCGCCGGAGCCGCTAGGCGGAGGCGTGTCGAGACCAACACGGTCTCCTGTCGCGCTCGATTGGACCGTGTTGGTC
>NZ_JBHVGB010000318.1:0-2119 GCF_042801335.1 Nocardioides sp. NPDC057577
GTTCTAACGCGCCGACTCGGCGTTCTTCTAGGCCCTACGCCGGTGGATGCTGGTGCTCCACAGCAGCACGAGCATCCCGGCGGCGGCCAGGCCGGCGCCGACCAACGGCGCCTCGCGCACGCTCCAGACGTCGAGGGCCAGGCCACCGGCGAAGGCGCCGAGGGCGTTGGCGATGTTGAGGCTCGCATGGTTCATCGCCGCACCGAGGGTCACCGCGTCATCGGCGACGTCCATAAGCCGCACCTGCAGGTTGATCACCAGCACCGACGCGATCGCGGTGGTCAGGAAGGCGACCGGCGCAAGCCACCACCCGGCCGGGGCGACCAGCCAGAAGAGGGTCAGCACCGCCACCATGCCGAGGCTGCTCGCGAGCAGCGATCCCATCACCGACCAGCGGGCCAGCTCGCCAGCGACCCAGGTGCCGACGACCATTCCGACGCCGAACGCGAACACGAACCACGGCACCGCTCCCTCGGCCAGGCCGGCGGTGTCGGTGACGATCGGGGAGATGTAGGAGTAGGCCGCGAACATGCCGCCGAACCCGATCGCGCCCGCGAGCATCGTCAGCCAGACCTGCTTGTTGGTGAAGAACCGGCCGGCCTCGCTGCGGCCGGTCGCGTTCGGGTCGCCCGGGAAGTGGGGCACCGAGAGCTGCACCAGCACCACGGTCAGCAGGGCGAGGCCTGCTGCGGCTGCGTACGGCGCCCGCCAGCCGGCGGTCTGACCGAGCCACGTCGCGAACGGGACACCGATCACGTTGGCGACCGAGAGCCCGAGCATCACCAGGGCGACCGCCCGGCCGCGGTGCTTCGGCGCGGCCATCGACGTGGCGACGATGGTCGCGACACCGAAGTAGGCGCCGTGCGGGAGCCCGTCGAGGAACCTCGCGACCAGCAGCATGTGGAAGTCGACGGCGACCGCGCTGAGCACATTGAACAGGGCGTACGCCGCCATCAGCGACAGCAGCAGCCCCTTGCGCGGAAGGTGGGCGACGAAGAACGAGAGGATCGGTACGCCGACGACCACCCCGACCGCATAAGCGCTGATCAGGTGGCCAGCCGTCGAGGTTCCGACACCGACGCCCTCGGCGATCTCGGGCAGCACGCCCATGGTGACGAACTCGGTCGTACCGATCGCGAACCCGCCCATCGCGAGCGCGAGCACGGCGATGACGAACTGGACAGGGGTGACCGGTCTGACGGCGGTCTCGGCGGTGGCGGTATCGGTCACTACTGCCTAACCTTCGGCGATTTGTGGGCTATTCCGTGAATCGGTGTGACCCCGGTCCCGCCGCCCGAGCGATCCTGTCAACCATGGTTGACACGGCGAGGTTGTCAACCTATATTGACAGCATGACGGATGCGAAGGATCTCGCCGAGTCGGCCGCGAGCGCCGACCCGAGCACGGGGTTGCGAGCCGCGCTCGCGCTGCGTCGCCTCGCCGACTCGCTGGAGCGGCTGCAGGTGGCGAACGCCCGCCGACAGGGATGGGCCTGGCAGGAGATCGCCGACGCGCTGGAGGTCAGCCGCCAGGCGGTCCACAAGAAGTACTCGAAGGAGATGTGATGTTCGAGAGATTCACCAAGTCGGCCCGCGATGCGGTGACCGCGGCCCAGACGTACGCCACCGAGCTCGGTCACGAGCGCATCGGCGACGACCACCTGCTGCTGGCGATCGGCTCCAGCGCCGGTTCGTCCGCCGCCCGGGCGCTCACCGAGGCCGGGGTCGAGGCGGGAGCGCTGCGGGCGGAGGTCGAGCGGGCCCATGGGCGTCTCGGCAACGACGACGCCGACGCGCTGTCGACGCTCGGGATCGACCTGGACGCGGTGCGCTCCAAGGTGGAGGAGGTCTTCGGCGCCGGCGCGCTGGACAGCGGGAAGCCGCGCCGCCGTCTCGGTGGGCACATCCCCTTCACCAAGGACGCGAAGAAGGTCCTCGAGCTCTCGCTGCGCGAGGCGATCCGGCTCGAGGACCGCTCGATCGGGACCGAGCACATCCTGCTCGGCATCCTTCGCGCAGAAGGGGAAGGACATGCTGCCCTACAGGCCCTCGGCGTGGATGCTGCTGCGCTGCGCCGCACGCTCGAGCACGGCGAGGCCGCCTGACGCCGAGGCGTCAGG
>NZ_JBHVGB010000319.1:0-1997 GCF_042801335.1 Nocardioides sp. NPDC057577
GCACGCGGCTGTTGCACTACCGTGGAACGTACCCTTTTGCGATGGAGTGCAGATGAGCATCGAGAAGCCCGTGATCCGTCCCCGGCGCCTGCGACGCACGCCGATCATGCGCCGGATGGTCGCGGAGACGGCCGTACGCCCCGCCAACCTGGTCCTGCCCGCGTTCGTGCGCGAGGGGATCGATGAGCCCGTCCCGGTCTCGACCATGCCCGGGGTCGTCCAGCACAGCCGCGAGTCGCTGCGGAAGGCCGCGGCCGAGGCCGCGTCCGCCGGCATCGGCGGCATCATGCTCTTCGGCGTACCGGAGACCAAGGACGCCGTGGGTTCGGGCGCGCTGGACCCCGAGGGCATCCTCAACGTGGCCATCGCCGACGTCGTCTCCGAGGTGGGCGACGCGCTCACCGTGATGAGCGACCTGTGCCTGGACGAGTTCACCGACCACGGCCACTGCGGTGTGCTCGCCGAGGACGGCAGCGTCGACAACGACGCCACCCTCGAGATCTACGCCCAGATGGCGATCGCGCACGCGGAGGCCGGCGTCCACATGGTCGGCCCGTCCGGGATGATGGACGGCCAGGTGGCGGTGACCCGCGACGCCCTCGACGGCGCCGGCCACACCGACGTCTCGATCCTCGCCTACTCCGCGAAGTACGCCTCCGCCTTCTACGGCCCCTTCCGTGAGGCGGTCGACTCCTCGCTCAAGGGCGACCGCCGCACCTACCAGCAGGATCCGGCCAATGCACTGGAGGGTGTCCGCGAGGCGCTCCTTGACGTGGCCGAGGGCGCCGATATCGTGATGGTCAAGCCCGGGCTCCCGTACCTCGACGTCCTGCAGCGAGTGCGTGAGTCTGTCGATGTTCCGGTGGCTGCCTACAACATCTCCGGGGAGTACGCGATGTTGGAAGCCGCCGCCGCGAACGGCTGGATCGACCGCGAACCGGCGATCCTGGAGACACTCACCGCCTTCAAGAGGGCGGGTGCGGACGTCATTCTGACCTACTGGGCCACCGAAGCGGCTGGCTGGCTGCGAGGCTGACGTTCTCGCCTGATCAGCCGCTCAGCTCTGTGACGTGGAACATATCCTGAGAGTAGACTGCAGCCTGTGACCAATCGAGAGTTGGCCAGCCCCAAGCGCACCGGTCGGCCGCGCAACAGTGGACGTGATTCGGCGAACCCGCGGGAAGAGATCCTCAAAGAGGCATCCAGGCTTTTCACCGCTCAAGGGGTCGCGGCGACGACGATCAGCCAGATCGCCGAGTGTGTCGGACTGCGCCAGTCCTCGATGTACTACTACTACAAGTCCAAGGAGGAGATCCTCTCCGCCTTGATGGAGAAGAACCGCGAGTCGCTCACCCTCGCGGAGAAGCTTCTCGAGGAGGACGGTCCGGTCGCTCCGCGGCTCTACGCCTTCCTCTACACCGACGTCCGTCAGCTGTGCACCGCCCCGCTCGACTTCTACGAGCTGGAGGTGGCCGCGCTCGCGCAGCCGCAGGTCTTCGCGGGCTTCGAGGAGGACGGCGACAAGCTGCGCGATGCGGCCGCCCAGCTCCTCGTGCTGGGCGTCGACAGCGGCGAGCTACGTCAGACCGACCCTGCCGCGACTGCGCTGATGCTGCTCTCGCTCAACGAAGGTGCCCAGCACCGGCTCTGGCACGGCCGGCGCGACGAGGAGAAGGCCTCGGCGAGCTCGACCACTCTGGCCGAGTCGGTCGCCGACTACCACCTCAGCTCCCTGCTCGCCGACGCGTCCTCCCTGGACGCGGTCCGCGAGGCCGGCCGGGCCTTCGTCACCGAGTACGAGGACGACGAGCCCGCCGCCTGACCCGCTGATCACGCCGCTGGGCAGGTGTAACACGTCGTTCGTAGGACTACTCGCCCTATTAGAACGACCGGATAGTCCTACGAACGACGTGTTACATGTGCGGAGGACGCGCGATCACCGCGCTGGCTACGCCGAAGGGACCCCGCCGGATGGCGGGGTCCCTTCGGAGGTGGCT
>NZ_JBHVGB010000320.1:0-1997 GCF_042801335.1 Nocardioides sp. NPDC057577
GCTGGGGGACGTGTCCCTCGGCGTCGAAGCCTGGGCCGGCAAGACCCCGCTGGTCGAGCCCTCGCCGCCGTCGGTCGAGCCGTCGTCGCGACGAAGGAGCGACGACGTGTCGAGACCAACACGCTCCCGTCAGCGCAAGCCCCGCCCGGCGGACCCCGCAGACCCCAAGAACGACCCCGAGCCCGACCACGAGGCCATCGCCCGCAAGATCCTCCTCGACGCCCTGACCGGCCAGGCGCGCAGCCGCAAGGAGCTCGCCGACAAGCTCGAGAAGAAGGAGGTTCCGGCGGCCCTGGCGACACAGCTGCTGGACCGCTTCGAAGAGGTCGGCCTGATCGACGACGAGGCCTTCGCCAAGGCCTGGATCGCCAGCCGACAGCCCGGAAAGGGTCTGGCCCGACGAGCCCTGGCCCAGGAGCTGCGCCGCAAGGGCATCGACGACGACGTGGCCCGCGACGCGCTCGACGAGATCGACCCCGACGACGAGCGCGAGGCCGGCCGGCGGATGGTCCGGCGCAAGCTGCGCTCCCTGGAGCGCTTCGACGACCAGACCAAGACCCGGCGTCTGGTCGGGATGCTCGCCCGCAAGGGATACGGCGCCGGTGTGGCCTACAGCATCGTTCGCGAGGAGCTCGCTCTGGCCGATGACGATGGCACCGGCGGTCTCGTGTCAGAATCCGATCTGTGAGTGAGCAGCAAGAGCGCGAGATCCTGACCTACGACCTCTTCGGCACCGCAGTGCGCGACATCGCCCAGAAGGTCGTCGACAGCGGCTACGAGCCCGACATCGTGCTCTCCATCGCCCGTGGCGGCCTGGCCCTGGGGATGGGCCTGGGCTACGCCCTCGACGTGAAGAACCTGTCCGCGGTCAACGTGGAGTTCTACACCGGCATCAACGAGCGCCTCGACGTCCCGATCATGCTCCCGCCGACGCCCGCGGCCGTCGACCTGACCGGGATGAAGGTGCTCATCGCCGACGACGTCGCCGACACCGGCAAGACCTTGGAGATCGTCCACGACTTCTGCGAGGGCCACGTGGCCGAGGCCCGCACCGCGGTGATCTTCGAGAAGCCGTGGACGGTGATCAACGCCGACTACGTCTACAAGAAGACCGACCGCTGGATCGACTTCCCGTGGTCCTCCCAGCCGCCGCTCGTCGACCGCCGCGGCGGCCAGGCCCACTGACCCGGCGGCGCTAACCTGGGTCCATGTTCACGCCGGTCGCGGTCCACACCGGGACACACCGTCTCGGTGGCGTGACGCGCCCGGGGGAGAGCTGGGCATCGGCGGCGACGAGGATCGCCGGGCGACCTGCGTACGCCGTGGACCTCTCCGGCGAGGTCAAGGAGTTCTCCTCCGACCCGATGCCGGTGGTGGCACTGCGGCCGATGACCCGCGGCGACCTGCCCCATCTGATCCGGTGGCTCAACGCTGAGCACGTGCACCGGTGGTACGCCGTCGACGGGGAGCCGACGCCCGAGTGGGTGGCCGACAACTACGGGCCGGACATCGACGGCAAGACCCCGGTGACGTTCTGGGTGATCGAGGTCAACGGGCGCTCGATCGGCTTCTGCCAGGACTACCGGATCAGCGACGAACCGGACTACGCGTTGCTCACCCCCGACCCAGACGCGATCGGCTTCGACTACGCGATCGGCGAGCCGGCCTTCGTCGGTCGCGGGATCGGGCCGCGGATGGCCTGGGTCTGGCTGACCTCGATCCCGCGCCGCTATCCCGGTGCGACGGCCTGCTTCGCCGCCCCCGACCACCGCAACGCCGCCTCGCTGCGGATGCTCGCCAAGGTCGGCTTCGAGCAGGGCACCTGGTTCGACGAACCCCAGCCCGACGGTTCGACGACCACGATGGTCGGCTGCTCGCTGGATCTCCGGCGCGTACTGTGCTGACCCGTCGCCGAGTCGGCTCAAACTGACGCGATTCCGCGCCGAGTCGGCACGTCCTGACCACTTCTTGTGCCGAGTCGGCGCGTCATGACGAGC
>NZ_JBHVGB010000321.1:0-1997 GCF_042801335.1 Nocardioides sp. NPDC057577
GTCCCAGCAACATGGGACAGACGCGCCGACTCGGCGTTGTGGAGCGGGACAGATGCGCCGACTCGGCGCTCGTGGCCTACGCTGGGTGGCATGACCGACCGCACCCCGACGCGCCTGTTGGGGCCTGCGGAGGTCAGGGCGCTGGCCGCTGAGCTCGACCTTCGCCCCACCAAGCAGCGCGGGCAGAACTTCGTGATCGACGCCAACACCGTGCGCCGGATCGTGCGCGAGTCCGGCGTCGGCGCCGATGACGTCGTCGTCGAGGTCGGCCCCGGCCTCGGCTCGCTCACCCTCGCCATCCTCGAGACCGGCGCGAAGGTGACCGCGATCGAGATCGACGAGGTCCTGGCACAGCGGCTGCCGAGAACCATCCAGGAGTACGCCCCTGACCAGGCCGACGCGTTCAGCCTGCTCCGCGCCGACGCCCTCCGGGTCGACTCCGTCCCCGGCCCTCCGCCCACGGCCCTGGTCGCCAACCTGCCCTACAACGTCTCCGTGCCGGTCCTGCTGCACCTGATGTCCCTGCTGCCCTCGCTGCGGCACGGGCTGGTGATGGTGCAGGCCGAGGTCGCCGACCGGTTGGCCGCCAAGCCCGGCTCCAAGGTCTACGGCGTCCCGTCGGTCAAGGCCGCCTGGTACGCCGAGGTGCGCCGCGCCGGTGCGATCGGCCGCAACGTCTTCTGGCCGGCACCCAACGTCGACTCCGGGCTCGTCTACTGGCGTCACCGCGAGCCGCCGTCGACGACGGTCTCGCGCGAAGAGGTCTTCGCGGTCATCGACGCCGCCTTCGCACAACGTCGCAAGGCGCTGCGCGGCGTACTCAAGCCTCTGGCCGGCTCTGCCGACGCCGCCGAGAAGGCGCTGGTGGCGTCCGGGATCGACCCGCTGGCGCGCGGCGAGACGCTGACCATCGCGGACTTCGTACGCATCACCGAATCGCTCCAGAAGGTCCCCTCATGACGATCACCGTCCGCGCCGCCGCGAAGTTCAACCTCCATCTCGGCGTCGGGCCGGTCCGTGCGGACGGGTTCCATCCCCTGGCGACCGTCTACCAGGCGATCGGGCTCTACGACGACGTCACCGTGAGCGAGGCCTCCGAGTGGCAGGTCACGCTCGCCGGAGAAGACCACATCGCGCTGGGTGAGATCCCGACCGGCGACGACAACATCGTCGTGCGCGCAGGCAAGGTGCTCGCCGCTCACCACGGCATCGACAAGGCCGCGAAGGTCGCGATCCACAAGGGCATCCCGGTCGCCGGCGGCCTCGCCGGTGGTTCGGCCGATGCCGCCGCGACGCTCGTCGCCCTGGACCGGCTGTGGTCGCTGGAGACACCCGACGAGGATCTGCTGAGCCTGGCGGGGCAGCTGGGCTCCGACGTACCGTTCGCGCTCATCGGTGCCACCGCCATCGGCGGCGGCCGTGGCGAGATCGTCGAGCCGGTCACCGACAACGGCGCCTGGTGGTGGGTCGCGGTCGGCAACGAGCAGGGACTGTCGACGCCGTCGGTCTACCGTGCCTTCGACGAGCTCGCCGGGACCGGGGTCGAGGACCCGCAGGTGCCCGAGCGGCTGCTCATGGCGCTGGAGAAGGGCGACGCCGACCTCCTCGCCGAGGCGCTGGCCAACGACCTGCAGGCGCCGGCCCTGGCGCTACGCCCCGACCTCGCCCAGACCTTCGCGGACGGCGCCGAGGCAGGCGCTCTGGCCGTGCAGCTCTCCGGCTCTGGCCCGACGGTCCTGATGCTCTGCCGCGACGCCTCCCAGGCCCGTGAGGTCGCCGGAGCGATGCAGGCCAAGGCGTACGACCGCGTCTGGACCGCCCCGGGCCCGGTCGCCGGTGCCCACGTGGTCACCTACTGACCCAACCGCCGACGCGTCAGCCCGGTCGGCCGAGACGTCAGGTACGTCGGGGGCGACGGCAGCGCCTGACGTGTCGACCGACGCAAACGACGCCTCCGCCGACGGCGGTGGCGCCTCGACCGGCGGCCGGCGGCGCGG
>NZ_JBHVGB010000322.1:0-1986 GCF_042801335.1 Nocardioides sp. NPDC057577
GGCCTCTACTGCTTTTACTAGCGAACTGGTCTACGGATCGTTCGAAGTCGGCTGCGGGAAGCAGCAGTGAGGAAGGCAGCTATGGCTGACGAGCGCCGTAGCAACAGAGGCGGTAAGCCCGCCGGACGCCCCGGGCGTCCGAAGAGCTCTGGTTCATCCACGGGTGGCCGTGGCGGCCGATCGGGTGACGGCAAGCCGAGCGCTGGTCGACCGAGTGGCGGTCGGCCGGGGGCTGGTCGTAGCAGCGATCGCCGTGATGGCGGAGGCGGTCGTGGCGGCGAGCAGCGTCGTGACGGTGGCCGCGGAGGAGACGAGCGTCGGGACGGCAAGCCGTCGACCGGGCGCAGCGGCCCTCGCGACGGCAGCCGCTCAGACGGTCCGAAGCGCTCCGACGGCCCGAAGCGTGGCGGTAGCAGCGACCGCAAGGGCGGTTACTCCAAGGACCGTGGCGGCAAGCCTGGTGGCAGGCCGCAGCGCCGCTTCGACGAGCCGCGCGAGGAGCGTACGGCGGATCAGCGGATCTACGACGGTCCGGAGCTGCCGGAAGAGGTGACGGGCAAGGAGCTCGACCGTGCTATCTCGGCTCAGCTGCGAGGCCTGCCCGAGAAGCTGGCGGCGCGGATCGCCCGCCACCTGGTCGCTGCCGACATGTTCATCGACTCCGACCCCGAGCTCGCCTATCAGCACGCCAAGGCGGCGAAGTCGCGTACGCAGCGGATCGCTGTGATTCGCGAGGCGCTGGGTGAGGCTGCGTACGCTGCCGGGCACTACTCCGAGGCGCTCGCCGAGCTTCGCGCGGCCAAGCGGATGAACGGCGCGACGGCGTACCTGCCGATCATGGCTGACTGCCACCGTGCGCTCGGCCAGCCCGAGCAGGCGATCAAGCTCGCGCACAGCCCCTCGGTGGCGAACTTCGATGCACCGGCGAAGGCAGAGATGACGATCGTCGAGGCCGGCGCTCGTCGAGACATGGGTCAGTTCGACGCAGCTCTGCGGATCCTCGAGCAGTCGCCGCTCAACAACAAGAGCCGGGAATCCTGGGTCGTGCGGCTGCGATACGCGTACGCGGACACGCTCCAGGAGGCCGGCCGCGACAAGGACGCGCTGACCTGGTTCCACCGCACGTACGCGATCGACTCCGAGGAGATCACCGACGCTGCGGCGCGGGCCGAGGCGCTCGAGAAGACGGTCGAGAGGGACTGACGTCCGCCTCGAACGCGCCATCAGTGGCGATCGGCAGCCATGCCGGTCGCCACTGGCCGTTTTGCTCCGATACTGGAGATCCTGGGCGCGGTAGGTAAGAATAGAAGTACAACTACATGCTTGTGATCCACCGAAGCGTGTCCTTCACGCACGATCGAGCCCGCTGGGGAAGGCGTAGCTCGCGCCGCAACGAAGGAGATATTCGGTGACCACTCAGATCAAGGACCCGAGCGCCTCGCGTGGCATCGCACGAGGCGTTGTGTTCGTGCACTCGGCTCCCTCCGCGCTCTGCCCTCACATCGAATGGGCCGTCGCGGGGGTGCTAGGCGCGCCGGTGAACTTCGACTGGACGGCGCAGCCCGCCCAGGCCGGCACCTACCGAGCCGAGCTCTTCTGGTCCGGTGCGGTCGGTTCCGCGGCGGCGATCGCCTCAGCGCTGAAGGGATGGACGCACCTGCGCTTCGAAGTCACCGAGGACGGCACGTCGACCTCCGAGGGTGCGCGCTACTCCTTCACCCCCGACCTCGGCGTCTTCCACGCCGTCACCGGGCTGCACGGTGACATCATGATCCCCGAGGACCGGCTCAAGGCCGCGGTCGTCAAGGCCGCCCTCGGTGACACCACGCTCGAGCTCGAGGTCGACAAGCTCCTCGGCAAGCCGTGGGACGACGAGCTGGAGACGTTCCGTCACGCAGGGGAAGGCGCCCCCGTACGCTGGCTGCACCAGGTCGTCTGAGCGACCCGTCAGCCGCAGAGCACGGCCGACGACGACTGAGGCCCCGG
>NZ_JBHVGB010000323.1:0-1976 GCF_042801335.1 Nocardioides sp. NPDC057577
GTTATGACGAGCCGACTCGGCCGGTTTCTACGTCAGGATGAGCCGACTCGGCGATCAGGGCGGGACGTACGCCGTTCACGGCAGGGGTGATCCGGCGCTCCAGGCGCATCGAGCCGGCGACGATGCCGACGCAGCCGACCACCATCAGCGCGATGAACACCTGCGACTGGCCGTGCTCGAGCAGGAACCCGGCCAGGATGGGGCCGACGATCGCCCCGGTCTGGAACGAGGCCGAGTTGATCGCGTTGTAGCGCCCGCGCAGATGGTCGGGGGCCATGTCGTTGGTCAGGGCGGGGTAGGCCGACTGCATCAGCGTCTCGCCGAGAGCGAAGAACAGCCCCTGGAAGGCGACCACGCCGACGATCGCGGCGACGGAGCCCGGCACCAGGCCGGTCGCCCCGAACACCACCCAGGCGAGGGCCCAGATCACCGCGGTCGCGATGAGCACCCGGGTGCGCCGCTTGCCGCTGACCCGGTTCATCACCCAGAACTGGGCGAGCACGATCACCGCGCAGTTCACCACGAACGCGAAGCCGACGACCCGGGTCGAGACCTCGGAGATCTGGCGGGAGTAGGCCGGGAACCCGCTCTCGATCTGGCCGTAGCCCAGGGTCGAGAGCAGCACCCCGATCACCACCAGCCAGATGACCTCGGGACGGCGCAGGATCGTGGCGTACGACGCGGTCGCGTCGGGCTCGTCGGCGGCAGGGCGGGCGGCACGGCCGTGGAGATGACGCAGCGGGCCGAGCAGGACCAGGGCCGGGATCGTGAAGGTGGCGGCGTTGGCGAGGAAGGCGTAGGTGAACGTCTCGGGCCGGGTCACGTCGATGAAGAGCCCGCCGATGACGCCGCCGACGCCGATGCCGAGGTTGATCAGCGCGAAGTTCACCCCGTAGTAGCGCTGCCGCAGCTCACCCTCGACCACGGTGGCGACCAGGGCGTTGGCGGCCGGCCAGGACACCCCGGCCTGGACGCCCAGCAGGCACAACGCTGCACCGGCGAGCACCGGGGTGGTGGCGAAGGCGAGCATGACGTCACCGGCGATCGCGCAGACCAGGCCGCCGAGGATGACCGGGCGGGCTCCGTACCTGTCGATCAGGCTGCCCGCCGGGCCGGTGACCACGAAGCCGACGATGGCTATCAGGCCCATCAGGGTGCCGGCGAGGCCGAGGTCGAAGCCGCGTACCTCATGCAGGTAGATGATCGTGAACGGCAGCGTCATGCCGCGGCCGAGGAGCTGGATGGCAACCGTCGACAGGAGCCAGCGGCCCTCGCGTGGAAGCGCGGCTATGAAGTCACGGAGACCGAGAGCAGGGGGAGTCGACACCGCACAATCTTCGCCTTTACCCGGAGCCGTGGCGAATTGTTTCTCCGGTCCGCAAGGCCTCGGGTCGAGCACGCTGCCGGGCTAAGGTCCCGGCCGATTCTGCCGTTGGTCCCGACTGTTTCGGGGCTCTCGTCCCGGGTGTGTATCGAACCTTCGGTGACAGCTTCCCCGCCGTTAAGGGGTGCCAGTGCATGAAACAGCTCGCAGAGAGGTCTAACGTAATGCCCCGTGGGTGATGAGACTCGGTGGCTGGACGAAGAGCAACAGCGCTCGTGGCGTGCGCTGATGATGGGGATGACCCTGCTCGATGACCGCCTGGACGCAGATCTACGCTCGCGCTTCGACATCTCGCTCCCGGAGTACGAGATCCTCGTACGCCTCTCCGAGAACGACGGTGCCATGCGGATGGCTCAGCTCGCCGACTCCCTGGCCCACTCGCGCTCCCGGATCACGCACACGATCACCCGGATGGAGCGTGCCGGGCTCGTCGAACGCCGCAACTCCGCCGACGACGGCCGCGGTGTCGTCGCCACCCTCAGTGACCGCGGCTTCGAGCTGCTGCGCGAAGCCGCGCCCGTCCACGTCACCGGCGTACGCGACTACCTCATCGATCTGGTCAGCGAGGAAGACTTCGCGGCCCTGGGACGGG
>NZ_JBHVGB010000324.1:0-1514 GCF_042801335.1 Nocardioides sp. NPDC057577
CCGCTGCCAGGACCGGTACACGGGAATCACAGTCATGAACGGATAATCGCAGCCACCCCCACCTCACCCTCACTCTCACCCTCACCCTCACCCTCACCCTCACCCTCACCAGCGAAAAGGTCGACTCCGCTTCTGCGAGGGCGCATGCGGCGTCTCCTGGAGCGGCTTCGAAGGAGCTACGAACATGTCACGCCTTGGCTGACGCGCTGCGCCCGCGGTGAGGAGGACGTCGAGGTGGTGGGCGTCGCCATCGTCGCGGCGTGCCACATGGTCCTTCGCTTGCTGCTGGAGGCCGTCTTCTAGGGCCTGTGTGAGGTTGTGATCATTCGGTCGTCGGTAAGAGGTCGTTGATCCAGATCAGAGAGGCTCGGAGGTGGAGTCCGGCGTCGTAGCTCTCGGGGGACTTGTCGTAGCGGGTGGCGATGCCGCGCCAGGCTTTCAGTTTGTTGATCATGCGTTCGACGGTGTTGCGGTCCTTGTAGAGCTCGGCGTCGTGGGTGACGGGCCGGCCGCCCTTGCGGCCGCGGTTCTTGCGGTGGGCGGCCTGGTCCTTCTTCTCCGGGATGACGGCCTTGATGCCGCGTTTACGCAGGTAGGACCGGTTGGCGCGGGAGGAGTACGCCTTGTCGCCGGCGACCGCGTCCGGCCGGGTGCGTGGGCGGCCGACGGGCAACCGGATGCGGACCTTGTTCAGGACGGGGAGGAACTGCGGGCTGTCGGCGGCCTGTCCAGCCGTCAACACGAGCGCCAGGGGGCGGCACTTGCGGTCGGAAGCGAGGTGGACCTTGCAGGTCAGGCCGCCTCTGGACCGGCCGAGCAGGGCCTGCTTCAGGCGGGCTTTGCGTCTTCGCCGGATGCGTCGCCGTTCTTCCCGTCCAGGATCGTCGGCGTCGCCCTGTCCGTTCTGTTCCCCTTGGCCGCCCCCTTTTGCCGGGCCTGTTCCTGTTCCCGCACGGCCTTCTCCAGGGCCTCCATGACCTCGGGGGCGACGGGTATTCCGGCGGCGTCGTGATGCGCGCGGGTGGTCGTGGAATCCACGCTGACCAGTGACAGGTCGGTCTTCCCCTGCCCGGCGGCCTCGGCGATCAGCCCCTCGAGCAGTGCGGTGAACACGCCTGCGTCCCGCCAGACCCGGAAACGGCCGTAGACGGTGGGCCAGGGACCGAACTGCTCGGGCATCTCCCGCCACTGGGCGCCGGACCGGAAACGCCAGATCACACCCTCGAACTGGTCCCGCAACTTCACCGGGTAGGGGCCGTACTCGCCGACCGGCAAGTACGGCTGGATGAGTTCCCACTGGTCGTCACTGAGCTGTCGGCGCGTCACACCGGCGTTCTACCGTGATCCGTCCCGGCACGGCAGCGGAACGCAGATATTGATCACGACCTCACACAGGCCCTAGGCAGCCCGGCTGGCAGGAACATGGGCGTCGGCTGTGTGTTCCTGTGCGCGTGCCGTGACCACGGACGGGACCGGGGGACGGCCGGCACCGGAGGCGGCACACGACGTGAAAC
>NZ_JBHVGB010000324.1:1524-1946 GCF_042801335.1 Nocardioides sp. NPDC057577
CGTACCGCAACCAGACCCCCCTCTACATCGAGGTGCCCGGCCTGTCGGTTCCCACGACGAAGACCGGCGTGCGCACGGGCGGGCCGATCCTGCCCGAGCACCTTCCTGCCGCCATGGACGCCGCTGGCATCGAGCGGCTGCTCCTTGTGGTGCTCTACCACAACGACGAAGTCCGCTCCCGTGTCCAACGGGAGATCGCACGCCAGTGGCACCTGGGCGACGACTTCATCGCCCAGGACGGCGATGCGAAGGACAACGCTATCCCCGGCCGTGTCGACGTGCTCTTTCTGGAGGACAAGGTGGGCGCCCTCGCACACGGGCCGGCCACCGCAGGGCGCAGACAGCAGCAACTCGGCGAACTTCTGGCCCCCTTCCAGCAAGAAGGACGAGTCGTCGCCGCCATCTGCGAGACGGAATGGGAC
>NZ_JBHVGB010000325.1:0-1862 GCF_042801335.1 Nocardioides sp. NPDC057577
ACCGAAGTCAAAGGCCCGGCACAGCCTCCCCACAGGAACCGGGCGGACTCTGGAAACATGAGCGACAAGAGTACGGACGGCGAGGCTCCGGAGCCGGCGGAGCCGACGGTCGAGCAGCCCGCCGTCGAGCAGCCCGCCGCTGAGCAGCCCGCGCCGGAGGCCGCGGCGTACGCCCCGCCCGCCTATGGGCCGCCCGCCTTCGGCCCGCCGGTCGCGGCTGCCGCCGTCCCGGTTGCGGTACCGAAGAAGAAGCTCGCCGAGCGGGTCTTCGGCTGGAAGAGCGTCGCGACTGCGGCGGCCGTCGGGCTCGTCCTCGGTGGTGGCGTCGCCGCCGGGGTCGCTGCCGCCGTCGTCGACGGTGGTTCCGATCAGAGTCAGCGAGAGCTGGGCCAGATGCGGGGCGACGGTCAGATGCCCTACGGCCAGATGCCCGACGGTGGCCAGCTCCCGGGCGACGATCAATTCCCGGACGGCGGCCAGATGCCCGACTTCGGCCAGGGCGACCGTGGTCCGGGCGACTTCGGCCGGCAACAGGACCAGTCCGACGGACAGTCCTCCCCGGGTCAGTCGAGCTGACCCGCCCAAGATCGCGTACGCCGTCCGGCTCCCCGACCGGCGGCGTACGTCTTGATTTGTCTCTGCCGTACGGGGGCTCGTAACCTTGTGAGGTCGTGACTCCTGCCGCGTCCTGATCATTTCGCACGGTCAGGGACGCAGATCCGGATGACTGTCGCTGGGACCACCCAGAGGACAGGGCAGGCCGGGCCGTGTTCGTCAGAAGCCACGCAGCACCATCCCGGTGCGCATCCGTGCGCCGGGTCCAACGAACTAAGAAGGCACACGTGCGTACTTACGCTCCCAAGCCGGGCGACATCGAGCGCGCCTGGCTCGTGATCGACGCGACCGACGTCCGTCTCGGCCGCCTCGCGGTCCAGGCCGCTGAGCTCCTCCGCGGCAAGCACAAGGCGATCTTCGCGCCCAACGCGGACACCGGCGACTTCGTCATCGTCATCAACGCCGAGAAGGTCTCCCTCTCCGGCAACAAGGCCAAGACCAAGCTGGCTTACCGCCACTCCGGCTACCCGGGTGGTCTGACCGCGACCCCGATCGGCGAGATCCTCGAGAAGGACGCTCGCAAGGCGATCGAGTCCGCTGTGTGGGGCATGCTGCCGAAGAACAAGCTCGGCCGTCAGATGCTCAAGAAGCTCAAGGTCTACTCCGGTCCGACGCACCCGCACGCCGCGCAGCAGGCCGTTCCGTTCGAGATCAAGCAGATCGCCCAGTGAGCCAGGACCAGGACATGACTGAGAACACCGCCGTAGAGGTCGAGGAGACCTTCGAGACCGACGAGCAGGGCCTCGCGTACACCTCCGAGAGCGCCCCGTCCGCCGACACCCCCGAGCGTCCGGCGACCATCGCCCCGGCCGCCGCCACCGGTCGCCGCAAGGAGTCCGTCGCCCGCGTCCGGATCGTCCCGGGCACCGGCAACTGGACCATCAACGGTCGCACCATCGAGGACTACTTCCCCAACAAGCTGCACCAGCAGATCGCGAACGAGCCGTTCGCTGCGCTGCAGCTCGAGGGTCGCTTCGACGTGATCGCCCGCATCGACGGTGGCGGCATCGCCGGCCAGGCCGGTGCGCTGCGTCTCGGCGTGGCCCGCTCGCTCAACATCGTTGACGAAGAGGCCAACCGCCCGACCCTGAAGAAGGCCGGTCTGCTGACCCGCGACGCCCGCGTCGTGGAGCGGAAGAAGGCCGGTCTCAAGAAGGCCCGCAAGGCCTCGCAGTTCAGCAAGCGCTAAATCGCCTGCTCCACTGCTTTACACGTTCGCCCCGGCGGCACCCATCGTGCCGCTGGGG
>NZ_JBHVGB010000326.1:0-1841 GCF_042801335.1 Nocardioides sp. NPDC057577
CGTCAGAACGAGCCGACTCGGCAGGGTTACAGGTACAAGCCGGTCGACTCGTCAGCGATCCGCTCAGCGGCGACAGCATGCACGTCACGCTCACGCATCAGGATGTAGACCTCTCCGGCGACCTCGACCTCCGGCTTGTCGTCGGCGTCGAAGAGGACCCGGTCACCGATCTCGACGGCGCGCGCGTGCGGACCGACCGCGACCACCCGTGACCAGGTGAGCCGCCGGGCCGCGCCCATGGCGGCCGTCGCCGGGATGACGATGCCGCCCGAGGAACGACGCTCACCGGCGTCGGACCCGACCTCGACCAGCACCCGGTCGTGGAGCATCTTGATGGGGGTCTTGTCGGTCACGTCCGTCGTTGCCTTGCCGGTGGGGAGTGGTCAGTTGGCCTTGGAGATCTTACGCAGCGTGGCCATGAGCACGACGGTGCCCACCACCCCACCGACGGTCTTGGCGATGTTGCCCATCCTCGGCTCCCCGGATACCGGGTCGACATAGACCGCCTTGAAGGCCGCCACCTGGCGCTGGACGATCGTCTTGGGGCTGCCCCGATAGATCAGCTCGTCGATGGTGCCTGCGAGCCGGTCGCGGATCTCTTCGATCTCGGACTCGAGCGAGGAAGTCTGGTCCTTGGACATGCGCAGACCTTAGCAACCGGCGTACGTCCACTGCGTGCTCCACCGCTGCGGTTCGCCGGATCAGTTGGGTAGGTTGGCGTCATGACGCGTCTCGAGCCGGGCGATGTGGCCCCCGACTTCACTCTTCCCGACGACACCGGCGCGGAGGTCTCGCTCAGCAGCCTCCGCGGCCGCAAGGTGATCGTCTACTTCTACCCCGCCGCGATGACCCCCGGCTGCACCAAGCAGGCCTGCGACTTCACCGACTCGATCGACTCGCTGAAGGCCGCCGGTTACGAGGTCGTCGGCGTATCCAAGGACAAGCCCGCCAAGCTCGCGAAGTTCCGCGAGCGTGACGGGCTCACCATCACCCTGGCCTCCGACGAGGACCTCTCGGTGCACAAGGCGTACGACGCCTACGGCGAGAAGAAGCTCTACGGCAAGGTCGTCGAGGGCGTCATCCGCTCGACGTTCGTGGTCGACGAGGAGGGCAAGATCGAGGTCGCGCAGTACAACGTCAAGGCGACCGGACACGTCGCCAAGCTCCGCCGCGACCTCGGCCTCGCCTCGTAGTCCTTACTGCTGGTCGTCGGGCTTCTTGAAGTCCGGCGGGGGAGGTACGTCCCCCGGGATCTCCTTGGGCTCGACGACCACGGGGCCGGTGTCGGTGCCCCACTTGGAACCGGTCTCCTTCAGCCACTCGCCCGCCTGGGCGGCGACATCGGTCGCGGCGGCGCCGACCTGAAGCAGGCCCGACAGGGCCTGGTTGCGCGGCGATTCGGCGTCAGGTGCGGACGCCATCGCGGCCCGCTTGGCCTCGATCTGAGCCCGGAACTCGCCGGCCTTCTCGATGGTCTTCTCGCCGCCGGTGACAAGGTGAGGTGCTGACTTCACCTTGGCGTCCTCGACGGCGGGCTTGGCGCCTTCGACGCCCTTCTGGACGCCATCGCGCCAGTTTGCCGCGTTGTCCTTGAACGACATGACTTCATCTCTCCTCAGATGGGGTGTTGTGCTTCCATCCTTGAGGGTCAAGGGTCTGTTGTCCATCAGGATCGACCCTGGGACGCCCCGGGTCGGACCCGGACTCTGTGTGCCGAAGGCGGGACTTGAACCCGCACGTCCTAAGACACAGGAACCTAAATCCTGCGCGTCTGCCTATTCCGCCACTTCGGCCGAGCGACGATCAGTCTAGGGACAGATAGAGGCAGGGGGGTATCCCGA
>NZ_JBHVGB010000327.1:0-1833 GCF_042801335.1 Nocardioides sp. NPDC057577
GGCGGGCCACGGCCGAGCGTGTCGAGACCACCACAGTCGTCTGCCTGCGTCAGGCGTCGAGCATCGGGACGTTGAGGCCCCGCTCGCGGGCGACATCGCGCGCGTGCTCGTAGCCGGCGTCCACGTGGCGCATGACGCCGGTTCCGGGGTCGTTTGTCAGGACCCGCTCGATCTTCTCCGCGGCGAGCGGAGTGCCGTCGGCGACGCAGACCTGGCCCGCGTGGATGGAGCGGCCGATGCCGACGCCGCCGCCGTGGTGGATGCTCACCCAGCTCGCGCCGGAGGCGGTGTTGAGCAGCGCGTTGAGCAGCGGCCAGTCGGCGATCGCGTCGGACCCGTCCTTCATCGCCTCCGTCTCGCGGTAGGGCGAGGCCACGGACCCGGAGTCGAGGTGGTCGCGGCCGATGACGACCGGCGCCGAGAGCTCCCCGGAGGCGACCATCTCGTTGAACTTCAGCCCGGCGAGGTGGCGCTCCTTGTAGCCCAGCCAGCAGATCCGCGCCGGCAGGCCCTCGAAGTGCACCTTCTCGCCCGCCTGGGTGATCCAGCGCTTGAGGCCCTCGTTCTCGGGGAAGAGGTCGACGATCGCCCGGTCGGTCCTGGCGATGTCCTCGGGGTCACCCGAGAGCGCCGCCCAGCGGAACGGGCCCAGACCCTCCTCGAAGAGCGGCCGGATGTAGGCGGGGACGAAGCCGGGGAAGGCGAACGCGTCCGCGAACCCGCCCAGACGGGCTCCCTCGCGCAGCGAGTTGCCGTAGTCGAAGACCTCGGCGTCACGCGCCATGAAGCCGACCATCGCCTCGACGTGCTTGGCCATCGAGGCCTGCGCCTTCTCGGTGAAGTCGTCGGGGTCCTCCTCGGCGCGCACGGCCCACTCCTCGACGGTGTACTCCAGCGGGAGATAGGAGAGCGGGTCGTGCGCCGAGGTCTGGTCGGTGACGATGTCGATCTCGACCTCGCGCGCCAGGATCTCCGGGAAGACCGCGGCGCAGTTGCCGACGAGGCCGATGGAGCGCGGCGTACGCGACTTCTTGGCCTCCTCGGCCTGGGCCAGCGCGTCGTCGAGATCCGCGGCCACGGTGTCCATGTAGCCGTGGTCGACCCGGCGCTGGAGGCGGGCGGCGTCGACGTCGACGACGATCACGACGCCCTCGTTGAGCGTCACCGCGAGGGGCTGCGCACCGCCCATGCCGCCCGCGCCACCGGTCAGGGTCAGCGTCCCGGCCAGGGTCCCCTTGAAGCGCTTGCGCGCGATCGCGGCGAAGCACTCATACGTCCCCTGGAGGATGCCTTGGGTGCCGATGTAGATCCACGAGCCGGCGGTCATCTGGCCGTACATGGTCAGGCCGAGCGACTCCAGCCGCCGGAACTCCGGCCAGGTCGCCCAGTCGCCGACGAGGTTGGAGTTGGCGATCAGGACGCGCGGCGCCCACTCGTGGGTGCGGAAGACGCCGACCGGCTTGCCCGACTGCACCAGCAGCGTCTCGTCGGCCTCGAGCTCGTCGAGGGTGCGGACGATGGCGTCGTAGGCCTCCCAGGAACGCGCGGCGCGGCCGGTGCCGCCGTAGACGACCAGGTCGGCGGGGCGCTCGGCCACCTCCGGGTCGAGGTTGTTCATCAGCATGCGCTTGGCGGCCTCGGTCTGCCAGTTCTTGGCGGTGATCTCGGGGCCGTGCGGGGCGCGGACAGTGCGTGGTTCGCTCATGTGGTCCATCTCACCTCATCGCGGGATCGGGCGTAAGACCGGCCCGGCGAAAAGCATGTTCTGGGGGTGGGCATCGGTGCATTTTCCCGCCATGGCGGGGTTGTGTCGCGGAATCTACGGTCCACGCG
>NZ_JBHVGB010000328.1:0-1828 GCF_042801335.1 Nocardioides sp. NPDC057577
GGCCGTCCTTTACTCCGGGGCCCGTCGAGAAGACCCTCCAAGCAAGGGTCGGCGGCCCAGACCAGCCAAGAAGAACAGTCAGGCGAAGTCGACGAGCCGCCCATCCGCATGCATGACACACCCTCGCCCGATCCAGGCAACAGCATGCTCCTTGTCCCCGACAGCGATGTAGGAGTAGCTCGGCGGAACCCAGACGAGGTCAAAGGAGACATCACCCAGAGCCACCTCGGTGGCACGAACGGCGTCGTCGGAGGGGTCGAGAGTGCGTACGGCCTGCTCGACGGAGTCGAAGTATCTTCGGCCGTCCTCGGACAGCTCCTTCGCGCACCAGGCGCACATGCCGAGAGAGTCGATCTGCGCGGCAGTGGCCCTGATCGGTGCGTCGAGACCGAGGAGCTGGGGGCAGGCCCGAACGTGCAGGAGACGACCCGTCGCGTGCGCCACGAAGAGGGTCTCGGGGGTCTCGGAGGGCATCTCCGGAGCCTAGGGGAGGAACCATGCCCCACCCGGTATCTGAGACAAAGTCAGGACGTTCGACCCCCGTGATCGGTGTGGTCCAGGTCACGTACGATCCGAGGTATGGCGCATTACCAAAAGCGCGGGCACATCCCGCCCAAGCGGCACACCCAACACCGCGACGGAGAAGGGAATCTCTACTACGAAGAGCTCATGGGCGAGGAAGGGTTCTCCTCGGACTCCTCGTTGCTCTACCACCGCTTCATCCCCTCGGCGGTGAAGGACGTACGCGTCTGGGAGCTGCCCGATCACGGCACGACCCCCAACCATCCGCTGCGCCCGATGCACCTGGGGCTTCACGATCTCTTCGAAGCCGAAGAATGGAAGAGTCACGACGCGGTGACCGGACGCCGCCTGGTGCTCGGCAACGGCGACGTGAGGCTGCACTACGCGGTCGCGGGGGAGGCCTCGCCGCTCTACCGCAACGCGATCGGCGACGAGTGTGTCTACGTCGAGTCCGGCAGCGGGGTCGTCGAGACGGTCTTCGGTGACCTGGAGGTCGGTGAGGGCGACTACGTGGTGATCCCGCGCGCCACCACCCACCGGTGGGTGCCGAGCGGCGACGAGCCGCTGCGCGTCTACGCGATCGAGGCGAACTCCCACATCGCCCCGCCGAAGCGCTATCTCTCCCGGTTCGGCCAGTTCCTCGAGCACGCCCCCTACTGCGAGCGGGACCTCCGGCTCCCGACCGATCCGCAGACCGTGGACGCGACCGAGGCAGAGGCCCACGGAATCGAGGTCTACATCAAGCATCGGGGCCCGGGCGCCGGCGGGATCGCCGGCTCGGTCCACGTCCTCCCGCACCACCCGTTCGACGTCGTCGGCTGGGACGGCTGTCTCTACCCCTACGTCTTCAACATCGCCGACTACATGCCGATCACCGGCAAGGTGCACCAGCCGCCGCCCGTCCATCAGGTCTTCGAGGGCAACAACTTCGTGATCTGCAACTTCGTGCCGCGCAAGGTGGACTACCACGAGCTCGCGGTGCCGGTGCCCTACTACCACTCCAACGTCGACTCCGACGAGGTCATGTTCTACGTCGGCGGCGACTACGAGGCCCGCAAGGGCTCCGGGATCGGCATCGGCTCGATCACGCTTCACCCCGGTGGCCACGCCCACGGGCCGCAGCCCGGTGCGACGGAGCGCAGCCTGGGCGCGGAGTTCTTCGACGAGCTCGCGGTCATGGTCGACACCTTCCGGCCGCTCGAGGTCGGCGAGGCGGGTGCGGCCGTCGACGACGGCAAGTACGCCTGGACCTGGGCCGGGGGCCGCCAGTGAGCGAGCGTCAGCGAGCGAACAGACAAGACCACAC
>NZ_JBHVGB010000329.1:0-1714 GCF_042801335.1 Nocardioides sp. NPDC057577
GATCGGCACCGGACCGGCGATCCTCACCGGTCGAGGGCCGGCAGCGGTTCGACGACGGTCAGTCCCACCAGGGTCAGGGAAGCGCGCACCGATCGCCCCGACAGCCACGGACGCGTGGCGGCGAAGGACGTGTGTGGTGGGGCCGTCTGGTTGCGGGCGTGGCTGGTTCAGGTCCGTCGGGTGAACCGGATCCGTCCGTCCGGGAGCCGCTCATAGACGCAGTTGGCGTCGTGGATGCGGCGATGGTCGCTGGGGCACAGCAGGACCATGTTTCCCATGTCGGTTCGGCCGCCTTCGGACCAGGGTCTGAGGTGATGGGCCTCGGTCCAAGCGGCGGGGGCGTCACAGTCCTCGGCTTGGCAACCCTGATCTCGGAGCCGCAGGGCGCGGTGTTGGATCGGGTGCGCCAGCCGGGCGGTGCGGCCGAGGTCGAGGATCTCGGAGTTGGTGCCGAGGACGGCGGGGACGAGGTTGGCGTTGCAGGCCAGCCGGCGGGCCTCGGCGGCGGTGATCTGGTCGCCGTCGAACCCCAAGGCGGCGGTGCCGAGGTCCTTGCGGAGGTCGTCCACGCTCATGGTGATGAACACCGTGGTGGCGTGACCACCATGCCTGGGGAGCAGGTCGACGTCGTAGGTCTCGATCACCCGGGCGAACGCCTGACCCAGCAACCGGTCATACGGTGCCTTGCGGCCCTTGTCCTCCGCGGACCACTTCCGCGGCTGGGCCAGGGAATCCAGCATCGTGCGCAGCCGCATCCCGACCGCGTGGGAGACCCGGGCGTGGATGTCGATGGTGCCGTCACCGTTGTCACGGGAGGAGTAGAAGGTACGCCGCTGGGCGTGCTCCTCTTCCCGCTGCAGAGCTTTGGCTTCAGCGGCCTCGAACCGGGCGGGGTCGATCTCGGCCAGGACCCGGCGTCCGGCGATCTTGAGCTCGTTCGCCGTCATCCAGCTGGCGTAATCCACCAGGAGTTTCTCGGCCAGGATCAGGTCCTCGGCACTGGCGGCGGGGTCGGTCTCGATGGCGTCGAGCGCTTTGGTGATCACCCTCGCCTTGTCCTGGGACACCACACCCTCGGCCAGACCGGCAGCCACGAGGTCGTACTTGGACACGCTGGCGGCGAGTTTGATCTGGGAGCGAGCCATCCCCTTGTCGACCAACAGCTCGGTCCGCAGCCATCCGGAGGCGTCCTTGGCGCCGGTCTCTTCGGCGATATCGCCGGCAGAGGCGAGGACCCGGAGCTTCAAGGCGGCTTGTTTGGCGTGGATCTTCTCCAGCTGGGCCAGGCGTTCCTTCTTCTGGCCGGTGCGCCAGTAGGCGGGGTCGCTGGTCAGCAGCTTGTCGAGGGAGGATTCGATGGCAGCGAGTTCGGCGTCGATCGGGTCACTGGGGTTGGTGCCCCAGTGGTTGACGTCGTGTTCGAGACTCATCGTGTCCCTCCCTTCAGGGGTGTGTTGTGATGGGTCTGATTCTACGCCTCAACCGGATATCTAACCACCCATAGGTGCAGGTCAAAGCCTGTTTTCGCGGTGAGCGAATGTCCTCGCTTCTGTGGATGGTAAGTGGCCCGTAGGGCCACGCCTCCGCCCCCACAAGCCCCACTGATCCCAACAAGAATCCGCTGCGCCACACCCGGGCCGCCGCCCCGATAGCCAGCCAATCTTTTCTCGATCTGGTCCGGAGTCCAGGACCGCGAAGCGGCCGGCGAAGCCGG
>NZ_JBHVGB010000330.1:0-1638 GCF_042801335.1 Nocardioides sp. NPDC057577
CGGCGCTTGCGGACGACGCGGCGGGCCTCGGCCCGCCGGGCGGGAATCCGGAAGCGGTCCCGCAGGCCCCTGGGAGCCCAGGGGGTGGGAGGGTGCGCCGGATAGAGGGCCGTCACCGGGTATCCGGGCGGATCGGGCAGGGCCATCTTCCGCTCGGCGGCGTGGACGCCGACGGTGTGCACCCGGTGGCCCGCCTCCTGGAACAGCTGGGCGGTCCGGTGCATCCAGCCCGTCACACCACCGAGCTCGTCGGTGCTGTTGGACACGATGAAGATGTCGCGGCTGCCGCTCATCGGCCAGCCTCCCCGGTAGGGACGGTACGGGAGGGGGCGAGGTGCCGGGCGAACACGGTGTCGACCACCGCGCGGGCCGCGTCCCCCCGGTCGTAGGCGCCGAACTCCTCGGCGAACGCGGTGCGCCGCTCCTGGAAGCCCGTCTCGGCGGTCTTCAGCCGGGCCAGCACGGCGAACAGTTCCTCCTCGGTCGCGGTCACCGGTCCCGGCGCCTTCTCCCGGAGGTCGAAGTAGCTGCCCCGCTCGGCCGCGTAGGCGTCGAGATCAGGGGCGAAGAGGACGATCGGACGGTCCAGGAGGGCGTAGTCGAACATGATCGACGAGTAGTCCGTGACCAGGACGTCGGTGAGCGCGAGGATCTCACTGACGTCGTGGTGGCGCGAGACGTCCACGACGGTCCCCGGCGGGCACGCGGGCAGACTCGCCGCCTCCAGGTAGTGCGCCCGCACCAGCAGTGTGTACGTGTCGCCGAAGCGTTCCGCGAAGCGCGCCGCGTCCAGCAGCAGCCGTTGCCGTTTGCGCGTGCCCGGCCTGCCCCGGAAGGTCGGCGCGTACAGCACGACCTTGCGGTGGTCGGGCAGGCCGAGTTCGGCCGCGAGCGCCGGACGGGGCAGCCGGCCCTCGGCCTCGTCCCGCGCGCGCGCGGCGAGCAGGACGTCGTTGCGGGGGTAACCGGTGCGCAGCAGCGTCCGTTCCGGCAGCCGGTAGGCGCGGGCCAGCGTGCGCTCGTCGTGCTCGGACCGTACGAGGAAGTGGTCGAAGCGGTGCACGGCCTGCTGGAGCCGTTCGCGCTGCGGGGTGTTCTGCAGGCGCACCCGGGTCTCGTCGAAGCCCATGCGCTTGTACGCCGATCCGTGCCAGGTCTGGAGGTAGGTCGTGCCGGACGGCTTGTCGAGGTTCTGCGGGAACCCCTGGTTGTCGACCCAGTACTCCGCCCGGGCCAGGGCCCACAGATAGCGCCAGGACCAGCGGCGCACGAGCCGGACGTCGGTGGGGAAGCCCTCCGTGGAGTCGGCGTGGACCCAGACGGGGCGGAGCCGGAGCCCTCGGGCGCGTACCTCCTCGTGGACGGCGCGGGGGCTGTCGCCGTAGCAGGTGCCCATGTGGCTCTCGAAGACCACCGACCCCCGGCGCTTGGGCAGTCGCAGCAGCCAGGAGCGGTACACCGCGACCTTGAAACCCCTGGCGTGCAACCGGTCCCGGCGCCTGCCCAGGGCACGCAGCGCCAGCCTCACCCTGCGTGCGGGACGGAAGTGGGTGGCGTAGTGGACCAGCCCGCGGGCCGTACGGGCGGGACGGTGACGGGCTTCGAGCCTGAGTGCCAGATGGTCCCGGAGGGTGACGT
>NZ_JBHVGB010000331.1:0-1627 GCF_042801335.1 Nocardioides sp. NPDC057577
GGCGAGCGCTTCTGCCTTCCGTGATCGCGTGGCTGCGATCACGGGTGAAATGATTCAGAGAATACAGTTAGCCAAGCTAAACTTTGGCCCGATGCCCACGACCCACACCAGCCCCCGCCTCACCTTCGCGATCGTCGCCATCGGCGTCTGCTCCTACTCCCTGCTGCAGTCGGTCTCCGTGCCGACGATGCCGCTGATCCAGACCGAGCTGGAGACCGACCAGGCGACGGCGTCCTGGATCCTGACCGCGTTCCTGCTCTCGGCCTCGGTCGCAACCCCGATCATCGGCCGGATGGGCGACTCCTTCGGCAAGCGCCGGATGTACGTGTGGAGCCTGGCCGCCCTCACCGCCGGCGCTCTCCTCGCCGCAGCGGCCCCCAGCATCGAGGTCATGATCGGCGCCCGGGTCCTGCAGGGGCTGGGCGGCGGCACCTTGCCGCTGGCCTTCGCGATCCTGCGTGACGAGCTGCCCAAGGAGCGCGTCGCCGGTGCGATCGCGGTGACCTCGTCGCTGCTCTCGATGGGCTTCGCGGCCGGGATCGTGCTGGCGGGCCCGGTCGCCGCGACGCTCGGCTTCCGGGCGCTGTTCCTGCTGCCCGCGCTGGTCGCGGCCGGCGCCGCGATCGCCGCGCTGCGGATGTTGCCCGAGTCCCCGGTGCGCACCGGCGAGCGGATCCCGCTGCTCCCCGCCGTACTTCTCGCCGGTTGGCTGGTCGCGCTCCTCCTCGGCGTCAGCCGGGCACCGTCGTGGGGCTGGACCTCGCCGGCCACCATCGGCCTGCTCGGTGCCGCCGTCGTGCTCCTGGCCACCTGGATCCGGGTCGAGTGGACCGCACGGCAGCCACTGGTCGACCTGCGTCTGATGGGCCGCCGCGGCGTGTGGACCGCCAATCTGGTCGCCCTGCTGATCGGCATCGCGATGTACGCCTCCTTCGGCTTCATCCCGCAGCTCACCCAGACCCCGCCGTCGGCCGGCTACGGGTTCGGGGCTTCGGTCACCGTCGCCGGCTACCTGATGCTCCCGACAGCCATCACCTCGTTCCTGTGCGGGCTGGTCAGTGCCCGGCTCGCCGAGCTCATCGGGATGCGCCGCATCCTGGTCATCGGCGGACTGCTCACCGCGGTCTCCCTGGCGATGGTCGCCTTCGTCCACGACGAGCCGTGGCAGATGTGCATCGCCGCGGGGCTCTCCGGCTTCGGCACCGGCCTGGTCTTCGCCAACCTCGCCAACGCGGTCGTGGCCGCGGTGCCGCCGGAGCACACCGGCGTGGCCACCGGGATGAACGCCAACATCCGCACCGTCGGCGGCACCATCGGAACCGCGGTCATGACCTCCCTGGTCACCGCGCACACCCTGCCGTCGGGCTACCCCACCGAACAGGGGTACGTCACCGGCTTCAGCTTCCTCACCGTCGTCGCCCTGGGTGCCGCCCTCGCGGCCATGCTCATCCCCCTGCCGTCCTCGACCACCACGACGAACACCCCTCCGCCTCCTACGTGCTGCGCGTCAACGGCGCCGACCGGCCGGTCAGCGACGCCTGGATCGGCGAGTCGCTGCTGTACGTGCTCCGCGAACGCCTCGGCCTCGCGGGCGCCAAGGACGGCTGCTCCCAGGGGGAGTGCGGGG
>NZ_JBHVGB010000332.1:0-1574 GCF_042801335.1 Nocardioides sp. NPDC057577
GGGTTTGCGCTGGGCGCGTTTGGAGCGGCTGTCGTCGGCGGCGGTGAGCTGGCGTGACAGGAGTATGGCTTCGGGGCAGCGTCCGGTGAAGCGTTCGCGCTGGTTGCTGGTGAGGGTGTCGAGGAAGTCCTGCACGAGTGGGTGGAGGACGGGTGGCTGGTCGCCCTTGCCCGCGGTGCAGGTGAGTGTCTCTCCGCGTACGGACAGGGCTGCGGCCACCGCGGGCAGGATGCCGTCGCGGCGGTGCTGGAGGTGGGGTGCTCGGTCGGGCTCGGTGGTGCTCCAACTGAGACGCGGGTCTCCGGATGTGACTGTTTGTGCTGAGTGCATGGTGCTGGTGTCCCTCCCTGCAATCCCCCGAGTTGCGGGGACAGCCTGTCAAATATGCAGGGTGGTGGGGAAGCTGGGTGGGTGAAACGTGTCTTCGTGTCGCGTGGGGGGGGGGGTGGGGGGGGGGGGGGGGGCGGGGGGGGGTGTTGGGGGGGGGGGGGGGGGGGGGGGGGGGCCGTGTTGCGCCACCGCATAGGCTGTGCGCAACACCAGACGCAGCAGGGGGCAACCGCCATGACGACAGGTCGGCTCGGGCAGCAATCCGCGCCACCGAACGCGGCCTATGCCGGGCAGGTCGTGCATTTCCCGGATCCTGTCCGGGCGTCCCGCCACCCCAGGGGTGTGCGCGTGGACGGGAACGGCTATCCGGTGCTTTCGCCGTATGCGCGTGCGGCCGCGGAGATCGCGGAGCCTCCTCCGGGCTTCGGTATCGACGAGCTGCGGCTGACGGACTACGTGTCGGCGAACGCGGCGCTGGCGGCGAGCGGGCATGAGCTGTGGGACACGATTCCCGCGGTGGCGACCCCGCACGGCTGGACGTGGCATCACGTGGCGGGTGGCCGGCGGATGGAGCTGGTGCCCGTCGAGGTGAAGGCGCTGTTGCGTCATCACGGCGGGATCGCGACGGCGGCGGTGGACCAGGCCAAGCGGGGCACGCGGCCGTTGCAGGAGACGCGTCCGGCGCACTTCGGGCTGCCGAAGTCGGGGGTGGCCGTCACGGAGCAGCAGGTGCAGGGGGTCGAGGAGGACCTCGGGTACCGGCTGCCGGGTGCGTACCGGTCGTTCCTGAAGGCGGCGGGCGGGTGTGCGCCGGTGGGTACGGCGCTCGACGCGGAGCTGGGTCTGCTGGTGGACCAGCCGTTCTTCACGGTGCGTGAGGAAGCGGCTGTGAACGATCTGGTGTACGTGAACAAGTGTCTGCGGGACCACTTCACGAAGGATTTCCTGGGTGTGGGTTTCGTCCAGGGCGGCATCGTGGCGGTGAAGGTGCGCGGCGAGGGCCTGGGGTCGGTGTGGTTCTGCGCGTACGACGACGCCAGGGACCAGGACGGCTGGAGCGTGGGGGAGCGGGTGGAGCGGCTGCTGCTGCCGTGCGGTGAGGACTTCGATGCGTTCCTCCAGCGGCTCGCGGGCAATCCGCCGGAGCTGGAGACGGTGGCGAACCTGATGGTGGACGGTGGCTTCGCGCGGGCCGTCCCGGTGGAGGGGTGAGCGCGGTGGTGACGTTCGCGCAGGCGCAGGAG
>NZ_JBHVGB010000333.1:0-1559 GCF_042801335.1 Nocardioides sp. NPDC057577
GGCCGTGACCTTTCCGAGGTCACGGCCCGTTTTGCGTATGCCCGGGTGGGTTACCCATGGCCAGGACGGGCCATCTGGAAATAGGACCTCCGTCCCGATAACTTCCGTGGTTTTCTCTCGTTTGCCCGATGTGCCACCCCTTAACTCGGGAGTGCGCCAGGTTCCCCCGGATCTGGCAGGTGGCACGGCCCCGTTGCGGGGATCTTGGGGGATCCCCACCGCAGAATCGGAGTCCAACCAACAATGCGAAGCATCCGTACGTTCGCGCTGTCCGCAGCCGCTGCCGCCGTCGTCGGCGCAGTTCTGGTTGTGCCGGCGCCCTCACAGGCCGCACTGACGAACACCTCGTTCGGGCTGTTCGCCAGCGGCTTCGGCAGCCGCGTGACCGGTGGAAACATCCCGGCCAACTCGGGAGACCTCGGATACCAGACCATCGGGTGCACCCGTAAGGCTGGCTACGACGTCAACAACAACACCGCCGGCGCCAAGGTGCCGGGTCTCGGCACGATCGGCGCGACCACGACCAAGCAGCGCACCATCAAGTCCGGCTCGACGGTCAAGTCGATCTCGGAGCACAAGATCGCCGACGTCGTGCTCGACAAGAGCCCGCTGGGCAAGGTCACCGTCGAGGGTCTCAGCTCGGTCTCCCAGGCTTGGTGGGACGGCAAGGGCTACAAGGCCGACTCCAAGGCCAAGATCGCTCACGTCGTTCTCGACCCGGCCGGCCCCGGCCAGAAGATCGACCTTCCGATCCCCGGCCGTGACAAGCCGCTCGTCATCCCGGGCATTGCCACCATCGGTCTGGGCAACACCGTCGAGAAGACCAACGCCGACGGCGCCGAGGCTTACGCCAACGGCATCTGGATCAAGCTCCACGGCACCGACTCCGAGGTCATCGTCGGTCGCTCCCGCGCCGAGATCAACGGCCAGGCCTACTCCGCGACCTTCCGCGGCTTCTCCGACGGGATCGACGCCACCGCTCTCGGCGGTGCCGTCCAGGTCGGCAAGAACCCGCTGACCAACGCGTCCTGCGCCGGCACCAAGGGCAAGCTGAAGACCAAGTCCATCGCCGGCGTGCCGCTGGGCGAGGCGGGCAACGTCGTGGACGTCAAGGGTCTCACGAGCGGTCAGCGTTCGAACCAGACCAAGACCACGGCCGAGGGCTACACCTTCGCCGAGGTCGCCGGCGTCAACATCGGTGACGGCGCGATCCGCATCGAGGCCATCCGCGCTCAGGCGAACGCGAAGTTCGTCAAGGGCAAGGGCGCCTCGACGTCCACCTCGGGCACCAAGTTCGGCGACATCTTCATCAACGACCAGAAGGTCTCCCTCGCCCAGCTCGGGTCGGCGCTCTCCCGCGTCGACATCCCCGGCCTGGCCAAGATCGAGACCAACGTCGTCGTCGAGCGCAGCAAGAACCTGATCGAGGTCGTCGCCCTGCGGCTGACGCTCCTCGACGCGACCGAGGGCACCAAGACCGTTGTCAACATCGGTCACGCCAAGTTCAAGGTGAACTCGAACGCGTGAGGCCTTGATCCACTAAGGGTCTAGCAAGAAAC
>NZ_JBHVGB010000334.1:0-1501 GCF_042801335.1 Nocardioides sp. NPDC057577
CGCTGATGGACGACTTGTCGTCGGGGCGGGCGGCGCGTATCGATCGCAGGGCGGCCCAGGTGTGGTCGATGCCCTTGCGTCTGTGGTAGACGCCCCACAGCTTGTCGTCGCCGACGGAGTAGCAGCCGTGGAAGTAGGTGACGCCGTGGGTGCGGCGGTAGGTTGCCGGCAGGCGGTCGGGGCGGCTCTGTTCGGCCCAGCAGGAGCCGGCGGTGGGGCGGATGCCCAGTGGCCCGAACTCGTCGAAGGCGAACGTGCGGTCAGGACGCTCGTTGACCGCGTACTCGATCCGTTCCAGCTTGGCGTCGAAGGCCGGGTCTGGGGATTCCTTCCAGGTCTTCGTCCGCTGGAAAGTGATCCCCCGGCGTGCCAGTAGGCACCGTAGGGCCTCGCGGCCGATCCGGACAGGCCGGGCTATGTTCCTGCGAAGGTGATCGACCAGTTTGCGGACTGACCAGCGAGTGAAGGGCTTGCCCAGCACGGTGGGCCGGGTGGTGGCCGTCTGGATGACGAAGTCCTCGTCGTCACTGCTCAGCAGGCGGGGACGGCCTCCCGCCCACTGAGGGTTGAGGCATGCAAGCCCGATCTCGTTGAAGCGGTGGATCACGTCCCGGACGGTGTCCTCGTCCGCCTGAACCAGCCGCGCGATTACCGGGACCGTGCTGCCGCCGGCCGAGGCCAGCAGCATCATCGCCCGCCGAAACCGCACCGAGCTGGTACTGCCCCGGCGCACGATCTGCTGCAGCTTCTGCCCTTCTTGGTCGGTCAACCTGCGCACACGGACAGGCTCAGCCACCACACCCCCAGCAGTCGAATCAGACGTCACCGCACATCCAACCGCCGAAGCCGCCGCCCAGACGTGGAGTTCGACGTAGTGGGTGTGGTCATGGACCGAGTGGCAGCTGGGACCAGGTGGCGTTAACGGCGTGAAATGGCCCCAGATTTTCGGTCTGGGCCGGCCCCACGTCGGTGGTTGAAGCGGCCCCTGTTCCGGCCTGAACTGGCTCCGGGTTCCGGTCTCAGCTGGGCCAGGCATGGTAGTCGTGGGGCTATTGAGGTGGGCTGATGGGCCATGAGCGAGAATGCTGCGCATGACGACTTGAAGAGCACCGGCAAGGCGGTGGCACTGGGTCAAGGTGGCGACCTGGGACACGGTCGAGGACGGTGATCGCCGAAGCTGCACTGCCTGCGGGACCGCCGTCCGCTCCTACCAGTTCCGTCTCTTTCCGCCTGAGTCCTCGATGTTCGAGCGGTGCGTCGGCTTGGCATGGTGCTCCGGGTGCCGGATCTACTCCAGTGCGATGGTCCACGTTCCCCGAACACGTGTCCTCGCCGACGCGCTGGGCTCTCTGCCTGAGGACGAGTCGGTTCGACTGCGCCGCAGCGAAGCGAAACTGGTCGACTACCTCGATCGCCAAGGTCGCCGGAAGCCGTGATCCACATCCAGAGGGCGACCGGTCATCTGTGAGGGCTACTTCTTCGCCTGTTGCTTGGCCTTGGT
>NZ_JBHVGB010000335.1:0-1492 GCF_042801335.1 Nocardioides sp. NPDC057577
CCGTCGGGGTTCTTGTCCAGGTACTGCTGGTGGTAGGCCTCGGCGGGCCAGAAGGTGCGGCCCTGGGCCGGCAGGATCTCCGTGGTGATCTCCTTGAAGCCCGCGCCCGTCAGCACCTGCTGGTACGCCTCACGGGACGCCTCGGCGGCCTCCGCCTGCTCGGGGGAGTGGGTGTAGATCGCCGAGCGGTACTGCGTACCGACATCGTTGCCCTGGCGGAAGCCCTGGGTCGGGTTGTGGGACTCCCAGAAGAGCTTCAGGAGCTCGGCGTAGCTCACGACCGTCGGGTCGAACACGACCCGGACCGCCTCCGTGTGACCGGTGAGGCCGGAGCAGGTCTCCTCGTACGACGGGTTCTCGGTGTAACCGCCCTGGTACCCGACGAGCGTCGTCCAGACGCCCTCCGTCTGCCAGAACTTGCGCTCGGCGCCCCAGAAACAGCCCAGCGCGAAGTCGGCGACCTCCAGGCCCTGCGGGTACGGGCCCGTCAGCGGATTGCCGAGGACCGTGTGGCGGGAGGGCACCGTGAACTCGGGGGTGGGGCGGCCGCGCAGGGCCTCCTCCGGGGTGGGGAGCTGCGGGGTGCGGTGGGTCAGGAACATGCGGTGGCTCCTCCGGGGTCGGGGTTCGCTTGTTGCAACGCCGTGGGGGCGCCGCGGATTCCGTGTTCTCAGGCCGCGGGGGCCGGAGGGTCGCGACGTTCGTCACCTTCGCGGTGCGCACCGGCCGGGTACTCGTAGGAGGCCATGTACGCGGCCGTCTTCCGGCGTGCGCGCAGCCAGAAGAAGACGGCGAGGCCTATCAGGATCAGCGGGATCAGTCGTGCCATGGGTGCCGGTCCAATCCTTCGGGGGCGGCGGGTGTGCCGGGTCAGTGGAGCAGGGTCGCGGGGCTGCCGCCGTTCGCCTCGTACCCGGCGACGGCCAGGGCCCGGTACACCGTGTACTCGGCGGCCGGGTCGGGGTTCTGGGTCCAGGGCAGCGCGCCGACGTGCCCGTCGACGTGGACGAACTGGTGCATGGCCTCCGACCAGCGCTCCATGCGGACCAGGAAGAGGACCAGCAGGTGCCGTACGTGCGCGAGCATCGGGTCGTCGGCGCGTGCCGCGTGCACGGCGAACATCGCGCCCTCCACCGCCTTCGTCACGACGGCACCCCGGTAGAAGCCCTGCACCAGATTGACCTCGGGCAGGTGCTCGTACACCGCGAACAGCGGCAGCGCGGCGAGCAGCGAGCCCTGCGGGGCGCGGGCGGCGGCCGTCGTCGCGAAACGGTCGGCCTCCTGGCGGGAGCCGTGCCACTTTTCGCACCAGAAGTGCAGGGCCGCGATGTGCGCGCCCATGTGCGCGGGAGCACGGTCGATGATCTTCGCCCAGACCTGGTCGAACTGCTCGTGGGAGTAACCCAGCCCGCGGGCGACGGCCAGCTCCACGATGTACGGGACGGGGTCGCCCGGGGCCAGCAGCGCGGCCTCGCCGCAGACGGTCCGGGCC
>NZ_JBHVGB010000336.1:0-1485 GCF_042801335.1 Nocardioides sp. NPDC057577
CGGCACGGTCGGCCGGCGCGCCGAGTGCGAAGACGCCGGCGTCGAGCAGGGCCGCAAGCACCTCGGTGGGGATGCGGCGCTCGGCCTCGGTGCGGGCCGCTTCCTCACGGATGCGGGGCAGCACCTCGACGACGCGCTCGTGGACGGTGGGCTCCATGAGGGGCATGGTAGTGCTGGCGGAGGCCCGGCAGCGGGTCTGTCGCACTCGCCGGGACACGCCGGTGGGCGACGACACGGAGGAG
Source organism: Nocardioides sp. NPDC057577 (assembly GCF_042801335.1). Lineage (NCBI taxonomy): Bacteria > Bacillati > Actinomycetota > Actinomycetes > Propionibacteriales > Nocardioidaceae > Nocardioides > Nocardioides sp. NPDC057577. Next base: position 243 of record NZ_JBHVGB010000336.1, read on the forward strand.
GATGGGGCAGGTGAGCGAACCAGCCATGGCACTGGCATCGGACCGGGTGCTCGACGACGTACGGGCGATGCTTCCGGAGCTGTCCCGCGGCGCGGCCGAGGTGGAACTGAACGGCTCCGTCGACGCGCGGGTGCTGAGCGCGCTGGACCGCTCCGGGTTCTTCGGGCTGCTCCGGCCGGTGAGCCACGGCGGGCTCGAGGCCGACCCGATCGAGTTCTTCCGCGGGGTGCGGCTGCTCTCGCGCGTCTGCCTGGCCACCGGCTGGGTCGCTTCGCTCTTCGGCGCCCACGAGTGGCACCTGGCGGTCTTCGACGAACGGGCCCAGGACGAAGTCCGCGCCGGCGGCCCCGGGACCTACCTCGCCTCCTCCTACACGCCCGGCGGCCAACTGGTCCCGGTGCCGGGCGGCTACCGCCTCACCGGCCGGTGGCGTACGTCCACCGGCATCGCGCACGCATCCTGGGCGCTGCTGGGGAGCCTCCTGCTCGACGACGACGGCCGGCCGATCGACTTCGTCAGCGCCCTGGTCCCGGCCACCGACTACGTCGTCGAGCAGACCTGGGACCCCACCGGCCTGCGCGGTGTCGGCGCCGACGGCCTGGCCGTCCGCGACGCGTTCGTACCCGCCTACCGCACCTTCGGCTCCACCGAGCGGACCCAGCAGCAGGACATCGCCTCCGCGGCCGCCCTGGCGCCGCTCTACCGGATGCCGTACGCCACCGTGCACACCCACGCCGTCGCAGCGCCCCTGATCGGCGCCGCCGAGGGGGCGTACGACGCGCTGGTCGCAGACCGCCCAGAGGTGGCCGCGGTGCCCGCCGTCACCCGGGCGCTGACCGACGTACACGCGTCCTGGCTCCAGCTGACCCGCAACCTGGGCACCCTCCACGAGCACGCCCGCGCCAACGATCCGCACGACAACGGCCTGGCCATCCGCGCTCGCCGCGACCAGGTGCTCGCCGTGGAGCGGTCGGTTCGGGCGATCGGTGTCTTCCTCGACGCCGCAGGGGAGGAGGCGCTCGATCGGCGGCATCCGCTGCAGCGGGCTTGGCGGGATGCGCAGGTGGCGATCACCAATGCGGCCAATGCGGTTGAGGAGACGCTGTCGATCTATGGGCGCTGGGCGTATGGGATGGATATTGCTGATCGGTGGTGGTGAGTCGGTGGTGGCCGTGTTTCGTGGGGCTGTTTGCCGCCGACCCTTGCTTGGAGGGTGTTCTCGGCGGCGTCCGGAGTAAAGGAC
>NZ_JBHVGB010000337.1:0-1446 GCF_042801335.1 Nocardioides sp. NPDC057577
CTTCGGGCCCGCGGCGTCGCCCCGGGCGACAAGGTCGCCATCCTCTCGGCCAACGACCCGGTCGCCTTCGCCTCGGTCTTCGGGATCAGCCGCGCGGGGGGCGTCTGGTGCCCGATCAACCCGCGCAGCGAAGCCGCCGAGAACCGCGAGCTGCTGGACCTGTTCGGCTGCTCGGCGCTGATCTTCCAGTCGGCCTTCGCCGGCCTGGTCGACCAGATCCGTGGAGATCTGCCGGAGCTGACCACGTTGGTCTGCCTCGACGCGACCTATGAGTGGGCGATCAGCTGGGACGACTTCCTCGGCTCTACCGACGAGCTGTTCGAGCCCGTCGAAGTCGTCGACGACCTGGCCATGGTCGTCGGCACCGGCGGGACCACCGGGCGCCCCAAGGGCGTCATGCTCACCGGCGCCAACCTGGAGACGATGTCGGCGATCACCCTGATGGCCTATCCGTGGCCCGGTGCGCCGACGAGGCCGACCTACCTCGCGCTCGCGCCGCTCACCCACGCCGCCGGAGTTCTCTGCTTCCCGGTGCTGTGCCTGGGCGGCCAGATCGTGGTGATGCGTACGCCGGACGTGGGTGCGTTCCTCGAGCACATCGAGCGCCATCAGGTCACCCACACGTTCCTGCCGCCGACGCTGATCTACCTCGTGCTGGACCACCCGGCGCTTCGGTCGACCGACCTGAAGTCGCTGCGCTGCTTCTGGTACGGCGCGGCGCCGATGTCGTCGACGCGCCTGGAGGAGGCGCTGACCCGGATCGGACCGGTGATGGCGCAGCTGTTCGGGCAGACCGAGGCGCCCATGATGATCGCCACCATGGCGCCCGCCGACCACTTCCACGAGGACGGCACCGTCGCCTCCGAGCGGCTCTCCTCGGCCGGTCGTCCGGCGCCGCTGGTGACCGTGTCGATCATGGGCGAGCGCGGCGCGCTGCTCGGCTCCGGCGAGCGCGGCGAGATCGTCGTACGCAGCTCCCTGGTCATGCGCGGCTACCTCGACAACCCCGAGGCGACCGCCGAGGCGAGCGCGCACGGCTGGCACCACACCGGCGACATCGGCTTCCTCGACGAGGACGGCTTCCTGCACATCGTCGACCGCGCCAAGGACATGGTGATCACCGGTGGTTTCAACGTCTACTCGACCGAGGTCGAGCAGGCGCTGATGACCCATCCGTCCATCGCCGACTGCGCCGTCGTCGGCCTGCCCGACGAGAAGTGGGGCGAGCGCGTCACCGCCGTCGTCCTCCCCCGGCCCGGTGCCGAGGTCGACGTCGCCGACCTCAAGGCGTACGTCAAAGAGCGGATCGGCGCGGTCAAGACCCCCAAGCAGATCGAGGTCTGGCCCGACCTGCCACGTTCGAAGGTCGGCAAGGTGCTCAAGACCGAGATCAAGAGGGAGCTGACGGCTAACTAGTGGTGCCGAGTCGGCGGATCTGTCCCCGTG
>NZ_JBHVGB010000338.1:0-1397 GCF_042801335.1 Nocardioides sp. NPDC057577
CCGTTGAGGTGGCCGTCGTTGCCGAGCTGCAGCGGCACCGTGGTGTGCGCGGCGTCCGGGATGCGGGAGACGAAGCCCGAGTCGACCAGACCGACCAGCAGCACGAAGAGGCCGATGCCGATCGCGATGCCCTTGCGGAGCGAGCGCGGCACGGCGTTCATCACGCGCTCGCGCAGACCGGTGGCGACCAGCAGCATGACGACGATGCCGGCCAGCACCACCATGCCCATGGCGTCCGGCCAGGACATCCGCGGGGCGAGCTGGAGGGCGACGACGGTGTTGACGCCGAGGCCGGCGGCGAGCGCGATCGGGACGTTGCCGATGACGCCCATCAGGAGGGTCGTGAAGGCCGCCGTGAGGGCGGTCGCGGTGACCAGCTGGCCGTTGTCGAGCTGGTGGCCGTACATGTCCTTCGCGCTGCCCAGGATGATCGGGTTCAGCACGATGATGTAGGCCATCGCGAAGAAGGTGGCGAAGCCGCCGCGGATCTCACGGGGCAGGGTGCTGCCGCGCTCGGAGATCTTGAAGTAGCGGTCGAGGCCGTTCTGCGGGGGACGACGGTCCTCCGGCGGCTCGGGGGACGGGGGGACCTTGGCGGTGGCCGAGGTGGACATGCGGGGACCTCATCACCAACAGGTTCCCCCACGGCCTTGTCGGTGTTCCTCTTGGTGTTTTCTACGAATGAAAGCGGTCAGAGACAAACGGGTTCAGTATGAACGTATGAGCCACAGATCGCTATCTCCGCGCGTAGACCCGCGCCATCACGGCGCCATCACCGTGTTGCGCCGCGCCGTCAACCCGTTCGCACCCGCCTCGTAAGCTGTACGCATGACGAAGTGGACACCCACGCATGAGGCGCCGGAGCCCCTGGAGGGCCCCGTGGTTCCGACCATCGTCGGCGGCACCGTCCTCTGGTTCGTCCTCTTCCTGGTGCAGCTGCCGTTCTACGGCTGGTTCGACGACCACGGACACACCTGGTGGGTGTGGACCTGCCTGGCCGGGGCCGGTCTCGGCCTGATCGGCATCTGGTACGTCCGGGGGCGCGACGCCGCGATCAAGCGGGACGCCGCCGCGCGGGACGCCGAGGGCACTCGGGGCGCACCGGGCACCCACGGCACACAGGCCGACCGGCCCACCGCCTAGTACCCGGGTAGTACCGGGGCAGCACACCGCGCCGGAAGGCCTCGTACCCAGGTCGGATCTTCCCCGCACTCGGTGGGTGAAGCCGTAAATCCGCACTTACCGTCGAATGCATGACGCATCTCGACGCGGACCGACTCGACCCCGCGCACCCCCCGCCTCCCACCGACACGCCCTCGCCCGGGACCGGACTCACGACGGCCGGGGTCGCCGAACGGGTCGCGCGCGGCCAGGTCAACGACGTACCGGTGCGCAGC
>NZ_JBHVGB010000339.1:0-1388 GCF_042801335.1 Nocardioides sp. NPDC057577
CCTTGGTGCCATCTCGGCCGACGGCGTTGACGCCTCGGCCGACGGGGGTGACGCCTCGGCCTGGGTGGTCAGTCGATGTAGTTGGTGGTGACCCAGTAGGCGAGGGCGTACGCGGCGGCGGAGAGGATCACGACGATGATCACTCCCCAGGCGTGGACGAAGACGTCGGTGAGGAAGAGCATCGAGAGTACGGCGACGAGCGCTGAGCCGAGGAAGCTGATCGTGAACGGGGAACGGGCGGCGGCCAGACGGAGGAGATAGCCGCCGACGATGATCGCGAGGGCGAAGACGGCGATCAGGATGATCGCTCCCTTGTCGCCGAGCGACGAGGTGCCTCGCGTCCACTGGCTCACGGTGCCGCTGAACCAGACGGCCAGGGCCATGAACGCGCCGACGATGGCGCCGATCATGACCGCCGCGGACAAGCCCGACGGGGTGCCGAGGTTGATCCGTCGTCGGCTCGGGTCCTTGGGCTGCTTGGGCGCCCGCGGTTCCTTCGCCGGCTTGGGCGGCTTCTGCGCCTTCTGCTTCTTGGCAGGCTTCTCGGCGGGCTTCTCCGCAGGCGGCTCGGGCGCGATGACGGGTGGTGCCGTCTTCTCGAGCACCTGGGTCTTCTCCCGCGAGGCAGCCTCGACCGGAGCGGTCTCCACCGGTGTCTTCTCGACCCGAGCCTTCGGGGCCTGGGTCTTCGGGGCCTGGGTCTTCGGGGCCTGGGTCTTCGGGGCCTGGGTCTTCGGTGGCTGGGTCTTCTCAGGCTTGGCGTTCGCCGGCTTCGTGCCCCCACGCTTCTTCTTGAAACCGAACGACGGCGCTGCGAGCTTGTCGGCGGGGTCGTTGCTCATGAGGGGCAGTTTCGCATGCTGCGCGTCACATGTGTACTCAGGCGCGGGTGAGACGGATGACCGGAATCTCGCGGTCGGTCTTCTCCTCGTAGCTCCCGAAGTTGGCGGATGACTCGACGATCGCGGCCCACGCGCGGGCACGGTCCTCGCCGTGCAGCTGTTCGGCGACCACCGGGATGGTCTCGCCGCCGAGCTCGATGGTGACCCGGTCGGGGGTGGCCGCGAGGTTGTAGTACCACGCTGGGTTCTTCGCCCCGCCGGCCGCCGAGGCGGCGATCAGCCAGGTGCCGTCGTCGCCCGGGAACCAGGCGAGCGGTGTCGAGCGGGGCTCGCCGCTCTTCTTTCCGATCGTCGTGAGCACGAGCAGCCGCATCCCGGCCATGGTGCCGTTGCTCTTGCGGGCCCGGCTCATCATCAGCTTGTTGCCCAGCTTGAGGAAGAGGTTGGCCGAGGGCTGCTTGGCGCCACGGGTGCCGTTGCGAGTGTCAAAGCTCATGGCGTCGACATTACTCGGCCAGAAAGAGGCTCAGGCTCGGAGATCTTGCG
>NZ_JBHVGB010000340.1:0-1387 GCF_042801335.1 Nocardioides sp. NPDC057577
GGTCCGGAGGGACCCGGGCCCACGCCGCGTACGGGGTGCTACTTGATCTCGTCGGCGGTGTAGTAGTCGGAGTCGACGAGCACCTTGGTGACGTCGTCCTTGGTGACCACGACCGGGTCGAGGAGGTAGGACGGAACGACCTTCTCGCCGTTGTCGTACGTCTCGGTGTCGTTGACCTCGGGCTCCTCGCCCGCGCCGACGGCGACGATCATGTCGACGGTCACCTTGGCGAGCTCGCGGGTGTCCTTGAAGATCGTGGAGTACTGCTCACCGGCGTTGATCGACTTCACCGACTGCACCTCGGCGTCCTGGCCGGTCACGACCGGGAGGTCGGCGGTGGTGTAGCCGTTGCCCTTGAGCGCGGCGATGATGCCGAGCGAGAGGCCGTCGTAGGGCGAGAGGACGCCCTGGACCTTCGTGGAGGCGTACGTCTTGGTGAGGATGTCCTCCATGCGCTTCTGCGCGGTGGCGGGGTCCCAGCGCAGGATCGCGGCCTGCTTGAAGTCCGTCTGGCCGGAGGGGATGACGATCTCGCCAGACTTGATCAGCGGCTCGAGCACCGACATGGCGCCGTCCCAGAAGAAGGTGGCGTTGTTGTCGTCGGGCGAACCGCCGAAGAGCTCGACGTTGTAGGGGCCCTCGCCCTTGGCCTTCAGGCCGTCGACGAGCGAGGTCGCCTGCTGCACGCCGACCTGGTAGTTGTCGAAGGTCGAGTAGTAGTCGACGGCCTTCGTGCCGCGGATGAGGCGGTCGTAGCTGATGACCGGGATCTCCTGCGAGTCGGCGGTCTCGAGGACCTCGCCGAGCGCGGTGCCGTCGATGGCCGCGACCACCAGGACGTCGACGCCCTTGGTGACCATGTTCTCGACCTGGGAGACCTGGGTCGGGATGTCGTCCTCGGCGTACTGCAGGTCGACCTTGTAGCCCTCGGCCTCGAGCTGCTTCTTGATGTTGTTGCCGTCAGCGATCCAGCGCTCCGAGGACTTGGTCGGCATGGCTACGCCGACGGTGCCCTTGTCGCCGCCCTCGCCGCCGTCGCCGCCGCATGCCGCGAGGCCGAGCGCAAGCGCTGCCGCGGTGATCGTGGTGAGTACCTTGCGCACTTACCTGCTCCATTTCATCTACGGCCGCGTCGGTAGGCCTACGCGCCGCTGTCGGGGGGTCCGGAGACCGGCGCACAGGCCGGATTCCAGGTGAGTCACATCACAGATGTGAGCGCTCACATCGAGACAGGCTGCCTCTTCAAGTCCGAATGCGTCAAGTGCAGGACGAGGATGTTTCCGACTCGTGACTTACGGGAGGCTCCGTTGATCATCTGCACTGCACAGCGGGCTCACAGACAAGGAGTGAGACCAGTTGAATCCCCGCCGAGTCGGCTCGTTATGAC
>NZ_JBHVGB010000341.1:0-1384 GCF_042801335.1 Nocardioides sp. NPDC057577
GCCCGGCGCCGAGGCGGCCCAGTGGGCGGACGGTGTCCGTGCCGAGCTGGTGCGCGACGAGCAGCCCGAGACCCCGGAGACCCCGGTACGGCCGGAGCGCACGGCCCGGAAGCAGACCGCGCGCCGGCCGCGCACCGAGACCCGCACAAAGTAGGAGGTGGGCCGTGGCGCTGCTCACCCTGGACGAGGCGAAAGCCCAGCTCAACATCCGCACCACCGCCAGCGACACCGAGCTGCAGATGTACATCGACTCCCTCACCTCGGTCATCGAGGGCTATGTGGGAGTGGTGGAGGAGCGGGAGGTCACGGAGACCGTGACCGGGCAGGGTCCGGCTGTGGTGCTGCTGCAGACCCCGGTCCTGTCTGTGGCGTCCCTGACTCCGGTGCAGACCGGGGGGACGGCCGTGGACGTGGCCAGGCTGCACGTGGACGGCCCTTCAGGGGTGCTCGCCTACGCGGACCGCGCGCAGTTCTCGTGTGGCCCGTGGACGGCGGTTTACACGGCCGGTCGTACCCCGGTCCCGCCCACCATCCGACTGGCCGCGCTGCTGCTCCTCCAGCATCTGTGGCGCACGAAGAACGGCCCGGCCCGCGGTGCGTCCAGCGCCGACGACTACGCCGTGACCGAGCCCGTCCCCGGCTTCGGGTACGCCGTACCCAACCGGGTGCTGGAGCTCCTCGAGCCGTTCAAGCTTCCGCCGGGGATCGGCTAATGGCGACGTCTGCGGTGCATGCCGCGATCAACGCGCTCGTCGTCCGGTTCGAGACCGCGCCCTCCCTGGACGGGGTGCGGGTCATCGATGGGCCGCCGCCGTCCGCAACGTTCTCTGAGCCCGACCGGCTGTACGTCGGGTGGGCTCCGGGGGCCGACCAGGCCGCCGAACTCAGCCAGGAGTTCGCCAGCGCCGGGGCCCGTCGCCGCGACGAGGACGGGCTCGTCTCCTGCTACGCCGAAGCCCGCTCCGGGGACGAGGACATGGCCCTGTGCCGGGCCCGGGTCTTCGAGCTGCTGGCCGTCGTCGAGGACGAACTCCGGGCGACCGATGTTGCCCCGGACGCCCCGACGCTCGGCGGCGCCGTCCTGTGGTCCGAGGTGACCACGGGGTCCCTGATCCAGGAGCAGGGGCCGGACGGGGCGCTGGCGGGTCTCGTTTTCACCGTGGCGTACCGCGCCCGCATCTGATCACCACCAACCAGGAGGACAGCCATGGCGCGAGTGCGCTACATCGGCGCCGAGCCGGTCACCGTGCCGGAGCTCGGCGACCGCCGGATCGAACCGGACGAGATGGTCGAGGTGCCCGACGCGCGCTTCGACGGGTACGTGTGCCAGCCCGGGACCTGGGAGGCGGTCGAGGAACCGAAGGACGACGAGCCCATCCCGAAG
>NZ_JBHVGB010000342.1:0-1340 GCF_042801335.1 Nocardioides sp. NPDC057577
GAGGTGGGACCTTTGCGCCGCGTCGGCGCCACCCGGCGAAGCGAAGCGAGCCGAATGCGAAGCGAAGCGAGCCGTCAGCGAAGCGAAGCGAGCAGATGCAACTGCGAAGCCAGCGGCAGATAGTCAGCGCGAGTAGAAGCCCGCTGCTCGAGATCGACCAGCGCAGAGGTCGCCGCCGGGTCGACATCGAGCAGCGACCCCGGGACGTGATCCACGAACACGCGCACCCCGCGAACATCCGTGACCGAGAACCCAACCGCCTCGAGCAGCCCGGTGACCTCGTCGAGCGCGAACCGCCGCCCCGAGCGTCCCTGCGGCGCGGTGTCGTCGAGAAGCTCGGCGGCCTGCGCGAAGTGGCCGGCCAGGGCACGGGAGAGGACCGCAGCGGTGCGCTGGGCGACCAGCAGGCTGAGCGTGCCGCCGGGACGGAGGACCTCGCGGATCCCCGCCAGTGCGGCAGCGGGGTCGGGAACGACCTCGAGGACGCCGTGGCAGAGCACCACGTCGGCACCGCTGGGGTCGGCGACGTCGGAGAGTGCGGCCAGGTCGCCCTGGCGCGCGTCGACGGAGACCCCGGCCTCGCGGGCCCGGCGGTCGAGCGCGGCCAGCGCGTCGGGGCTGGGGTCGACGACGGTGACCCGGTGGCCGAGCGCGGCGATGCGTACGGCTGAGGTGCCGGTGCCGCCGCCGATGTCGAGGACGTCGCGCGGGCCGGAGGCCAGGACCGGGTCGAGCGCGTCCCAGACGGCGACGGTCCGGGCGCCTGCCCGGCGACTGGTGGAAGCGGAGCCAGCTGACATGGGGCCAAGCGTAGGCCCTGCCTCCCACCCTGCGTACGCCACACCTGAATCAGCCCACGAGGCGGTCGTGCCCGAGCCGGGTGGCCGCAGTGGTGTGGGCCACCAGCCCGAGCGACTCCTCGACGACGGCGAGGAACCGGTCGGCGTCACGCACCTGCTCATCGGCCTCCTCCGCGGTGACCGCCCGGATCGAGCCGGCCTCCGCGGCGGCACGCTTGGCAGCGCCGGCGGCGAAGTAGTCGGCCCACTCGGAGAGCTCCGGCGCGACCTTCTTGAGCCGGACCCACGCGTTCCACGGACGACGGCGCCCGGCGCGGCTCGCGGCCTCGACGGGGTCGGCGCGGGCGGCGATCAGCGCGGCGGCGGCCTGGAGGGCGGCAACATGAGCGATGGCGTACCTGCTCGGCACGTCGTCGGCCACGATCGCCTCCGCGAGGGTCTCGGTGGCTCGGAAGAGGTAGCTGTGCGTCGTGGCCGGCAGCAGATGCATCGGGTCGTCCTTCTCGCTCACGGTCGACCCCGCAGTGGACGGCTCCGGCG
>NZ_JBHVGB010000343.1:0-1310 GCF_042801335.1 Nocardioides sp. NPDC057577
CAGAGAACTCTGCGCCCGGCCCTTCGTCTGTCCTCATCACTTACCCCTGCCGCAATGGCACAGCACTCGCAGAACAGGACTAATCTCATGGTCATGGAGATCAGCACCACATTGTCGACCCAACCGGCCACCGACAAGCAGCTCGCGGAGGTCCTGGCGAACCCAGGCTTCGGCAACCATTTCACCGATCACATGCTCACCGTCGAGTGGACGCCCGAACAGGGTTGGCACAACGGTCGCATCGAGGCGTACGCACCGCTCAGCCTGGATCCGTCGGCAGCCGTGCTGCACTACGCCCAGGAGATCTTCGAGGGGATGAAGGCCTACCGGCACGAGGACGGCTCGATCTGGTCGTTCCGGCCCGAGGCCAACGCCGCCCGGATGGCCCGCTCCAGCGAGCGGCTCGCGCTGCCCGTCCTCGACATCGAGGACTTCGTGCAGACCGTCTTCGACCTGGTCAAGGTCGACCAGCGCTGGGTGCCCGAGGCCTCCGAGACCGACGAGAAGAGCCTCTACCTGCGGCCCTTCATGTTCGCCTCGGAGTCGTTCCTCGGCGTGCGCCCGGCCCAGCACGTGACCTACATGGTCATCGCCTCGCCCGCCGGCTCCTACTTCAAGGGCGGCGTGAAGCCGGTGCGGATCTGGCTCACCGAGGACTACACCCGCGCAGGCCGCGGCGGCATGGGTGCGGCCAAGACCGGCGGCAACTACGCCTCCTCCCTGGTCGCCCAGGCCGAGGCCTCGGCCAACGGCTGCGACCAGGTGGTGTTCCTGGACGCGCAGGAGGGCAAGTACGTCGAGGAGCTCGGCGGCATGAACCTCTACTTCGTCCACGCTGACGGCCGCATCGTCACCCCCGAGACCGGAACCATCCTCGAGGGCATCACCCGCGCCTCCATCATCGAGCTCGCGGGCAAGCTCGGCTACACCGTCGAGGAGCGCCGGTTCGCGATCGACGAGTGGAAGGCCGGCGTCGAGTCCGGCGAGATCACCGAGGTCTTCGCCTGCGGTACCGCCGCCGTCGTCACCCCCGTCGGTGAGCTCGTCCACAACGGCGGCTCCATCGCCTCCGCCGGTGACGGCGAGGTCTGGAAGACCATCCGCAAGCAGCTCGTCGACATCCAGTTCGGCCGCGCCGAGGACACCTTCGGCTGGATGCGCAAGATCGTCTGACCCCGCAGGCCGAGAAGTCACTCGCGTCGGCCGAGGCGTCAGGTACGCAGGTCGAAGCGTCACCCCGGTCGGCCGAGGTGGCACCCCGGTGCCATCTCGGCCGTCGGAGGTGACGCCTCCGGGCTTCGGGCGGTTTC
>NZ_JBHVGB010000344.1:0-1294 GCF_042801335.1 Nocardioides sp. NPDC057577
CCGAGTCGGCGCGTTCTGACGAAGAATCACGCCGAGTCGGCTCGTTAGAACGAGCCGACTCGGCGGTGAGTTCGGTCAGGACGAGCCGACTCGGCGATCTAGTTGACGGCTACGTGCACGTGGTCGTAGTGGTTCGCCGTGGGGTCGCCGCGGTCCTCCATGGAGCGCCAGCCCTCGTCGGCTCGGACCGGGGTCCAGATGCGCTGGTACCAGATGATGTCGTAGATGTTGAGCGCCGCGGCGTGCTCCTGGACGAAGGCGGCGATGGCGTCACCGAGCTCCTTGTCGTCGGTCATGAAGTCCAGCGCCTTGCCGTCGATGTGCTCGCCGTGCGGGTCGTAGCCGTAGGTGGTGCCGGAGGCGACCGCCGGGAACGCGTTGCAGACGGCGCGGTAGAGGTCGACCGCATCGGCGACCAGGCCGTCCTCGACCGAGGCGTCTCCGCAGGCGGAGAAGTCCAGTCCCGCCGGGGCCTCCTCGGACGGCGTCGGAGAAGGCGTCGGAGTAGGGGTGGGCTCGGGCGGCGGCTCGGGCTTGGTCTTGCCGAGGTTGCCCTCGGGGATCCACACCGGGTTGCCCTCCAGGACGATCTCCTGGCGACCACCCTCGTCGCGGCCGGTGTAGTAGACCGCGCGCCCGAGCTTCAGCTCGCCGAGCTCCTTGGCACGCTTCCCGTAGGAGGCATAGACGGTGACGTCGTCCTGGACATATCGCAGCACCGCCTTCTGCGAACCGCCGCTGACCGACGTCGGCCGCTCGATCAGCGACTCGATCGTCGCGACCTCACTGAGCGCACTGGTCGCCGCCCCTCCCCCACGCTCGCCGCTGCGGCTGACCGTCGCCTCCCGGCCGGTGACCTCGCGGCGGTCGCTCGACATCCGGGTGTCCTCACGGGTCGTCGGCAGCGCCGGGATCTTCGCAGCCGCCTTGGCCTCGGCCTCGATGCGCCGATCGGCCGGCGACGGCAACCGGAGGCCGGACTTCTCCTCCACCTCGGAGATCACGACGCCGGGGTTCGCGGCGGCTGCCCCGGCGGCTACCGCGCCGCTGGTCGCGAACGTGACGATCCCGGCGGTCGCCACGGCGTTCTTGGTTCTACGGACAGCTCGATAATCGCCTCTGTGGCTGGTGGCCACTGCGCAATCCTTCGCTCGACAATGTGGGGGTATCGCCCGAGAGCACCCTTCGCCACTTCCGCTGAAGCTGGGTCGTGAGCCCGGGCACAGCGCCTGAGTCAATCACACACCTGCAGGGGTATCCCACGGTGATCCGGAGACTTTGCGAAGTTGTTGAT
>NZ_JBHVGB010000345.1:0-1277 GCF_042801335.1 Nocardioides sp. NPDC057577
GTCCTGGAGTGACTGCCGTACAGGAGCACCCCAACGCTGTCCCGGCAAAGAATCCGGCGCCTCCCGAACTCGTCAATACCGCCTGCCCGTGGTCCTGGACGCCTCCCGACCCGTCGACAAGTGACGTCGCTACTGCTCGATAAAGCCAGTCCTGGGGTCCGTCCAGACATCTGCCGGGGATCCGTCCCGGATCTGTCCCCGGGGACAGATGACCAGGCACTCCGGACGGACCCCGGGCAGATCCCTGACGGATGGCCGGACCCTCAACCAGACACCGGATGGCTTTGTTCACGAGTCTCGACAGCGTTTGTTCAGCAGCTCGGGAGGGCCCGGATCAGGCCGGGGCCGTTGTTTACGAGAACGGGAGGCGCACCGAAGGTCGGGCTTAATTGTTCGAACAGGGTTGGCCGGTAGGGTCCTCCAGCCGTGCTCGGGCAGCAGCTCTCACCTCGGTCGTCTCCATCGGATCATCGCGCAGTACAGCGATCCGGCCCAGGGTCTCCGTGTTCGTGGGTGCCGCGGTGATCCCCACCAGCCGCGTCGTTTCTTCGCAGTCCCAGAGGGACTCGGTGTACACGTGCTCCAGGCCGTCCCGGTCGATAGCGGCCAGTGCCTCCAGGTACGCGGTCCGCTCATACGAGTGCGGGGTGCGCAGCAAGAAGCGCCGCAGATAGGGAACCGCCCCGGCAGCGTCCGGTCCGAACCGGGCCAGGCGCCGGGCCGTTCGGTCGGGACCGCACCAGGCCCGCGCCGTCCACTGTTCGACGAGTTCGGTCACCAGCCCCGGCAAAGCCTCGGGGCCGCCATGGTCGGCCAGGACGTCCGCACCCAGAAGGGCCAGCCAGGGGCGGTCCTCCTGTGCCCAGCCGTGCGCCGCCGGTACGGCGAGGGCACCCAGGCACTCAACGGCCCGCCGGAGCAGGGGCAAGGGTCGGCGGCCGTCCGACGTGCCCAGCGAGGGCACCAGCGGGATCAGCCCCTCAGCAGGCTCTCGGCCGTTCAGGACACGCAGCGCGTCGACCTTCGTGGCGCCTTCCGTGCGAGTGCCGGCGAGCAGAGCGAGGAGTTCTGCGGTGCTGCACCCGGCCAGTGACGGCCGCGGAACGAACGGACGGCTCTGGACCTCGATTCCGAACCGCATCCACGGCTCGGAGAAGCACGGAAGCTCCGCTTCTGCGCCGATCCGGGTCCGTGCGACGTCACCGAGATCTTCCCACCACTCCGGCGGCCAGCCGGCTGACAGCGACTCCAGTACGCGGACCCAGTGCTCGCCTTGG
>NZ_JBHVGB010000346.1:0-1276 GCF_042801335.1 Nocardioides sp. NPDC057577
CGAGGTCCGGGAAGAAGTCGGGGTCGACGAGCAGCTCACGTTCCATGTCCATCGAGCGCTTGACGGCCGCAGCATGTTCTCGGCTTCCGACGGACAGCTCCGTGCTCCGCAGGGCCACGGCGGCGTGGAAGGATTCGAGCAGCCGCAGATTGCGTACGTCACCGATGAACAGGGAACCACCGGGTGCGAGGCGGTCCAGGGCTCCGCGAAGTACGGTCTCCAGGTACTCCCCGCTGGGGAAGTACTGGATCACCGAGTTCAGGACGATGACGTCGAAGTAGCCGTCGGGGATTCCGGAGAAGTCGTCGGCGGGTTGGCTGAAGAGCTTTACCCGGTCGATCAGGTCGGGTTGTCCGGACATTTGTGTGGTGAGGTCGGCGATGACTTCGGTGGAGAGATCCGAGCCCCAGTAGCTCTGGCAGTGTGGAGCCACCTTGGAGAGAATCAGGCCGCTGCCGACGCCGATCTCAAGGACACGTCGTGGGTTGAGCTGGAGAATGCGCCGCGCTGTGGCGTCACGCCATTCCCGCATTTCCTCGACCGGGATCTCGGTGCCATCGTAACTGCTGACCCAGCCAGCGAAGTTCTCCCCGAACTGCGCCTTGCTTCCGCTCTGATAGTGCTGTTCGTGCAGGGTTTTCCAGTCCTGCACCCGCTGAGCGTCAGATTCGATGCCCGGTATGTGGGCGTCGTCGGCCGGTGAGATGTACGCGACGACGCGTTTGTCGCCGGGCTGGTCCTCCCGCACCACCACCACAGCCCGCGCCACCGCGTCATGCCCCACCAGCACCGACTCGATCTCACCCAGCTCGATACGGAAACCCCGCACCTTCACCTGATGATCAACCCGGCCCAAGAACTCCAGCCCACCCGAGGCACCCCACCGCACCACATCCCCCGTGCGATACATCCGCGACCCCGCAGCCCCGAACGGACACGCCACGAACCGCTCCGCCGACAACCCCGCACGCCTCAAATAACCCCGCGCAACACCCACACCCGCCACATACAACTCACCAGCCACCCCCACCGGAACCGGCCGCAAACCCCCATCCAGCACAAACACCGACGTATTCGCAATCGGACCCCCCAACGACACCACCCCCGACCCAGGGGCGATCCTCGTCGCGGTGGACCAGATGGTGGTCTCCGTGGGGCCGTAGAGATTGGTGACGCTCGGGGCGTCCGTACTGAGTCGCAGTGCCAACTGGGGTGGCAGGGCTTCGCCGCCGACCAGCACCTTCAGTGCGCGCACGGTGTCGGGACTGCTGTCCGC
>NZ_JBHVGB010000347.1:0-1272 GCF_042801335.1 Nocardioides sp. NPDC057577
GCACTGCGTTCCATGAAGCTCGCACTCGAGGAGAGGGGGATCACGGCATGAGCGACCAGGAGTGGCAGCCCTTCGGGCCCCGGCCGGCAGGTCCCCGGCGTCCGCAGGGCCCGCCCGTACCCCCCGGCGACCCCTTCGCCCTCCCCGACGAGGGCTCCGCCCACGACGCCGCGGGCGCGTACGTGCTGGGCATCCTCGACGAGGCCGAGGCAGCCGCCTTCGAGACGCATCTGGCCGGCTGCGCGTCCTGCGCCGCGCACCTCGACGAGTTCGCCGGCATGGAGCCCGTGCTGGCGATGCTCGCGGAGTCCCCGGCCGCCGTCCCCGGCGCCCGCCCGGTACCGCACGTCCCGGAGCGCCCCGCGCCCCGGGTGCTGGACGGGCTGGTCGACGAGGTCGCGCGGAAGCGCTCCCAGCGGCGCCGGCGCACCCGGTACCTGGTCGCGGCGGCGGCGGTCCTCGTCATCGGCGGCCCGGTGGCCGTGGTCACGGCCACGGCCGGTGAGGACTCCCGCCCGAGGGCCGAGGCGGCCGATCCCCACCCCACCAGCCCCGCCGAGGACGCCTTCTTCCACCACATGCCCGAGAAGAAGCGGGCGACCGACCCCGTGACCCGGGTCGAGGCCACGGTCGGCATGGAGCCCAAGGCCTGGGGCACACACACGGTCCTGCGGCTGGAGAACGTCAAGGGCCCGCAGAAGTGCAGCCTCGTCGCCGTGTCCAGGAACGGCGAGGAGGAGGTCGTCACCTCCTGGTCCGTACCGACCTGGGGATACGGCATCGAGGGCTCCGCCCACGAGAGCGCGCGGCACCCGCTGTACGTGCACGGGGGCGCCGCGATGGCCCGTTCCGACATCGACCACTTCGAGGTGCGCACCTTCGACGGCGAGCGGCTTGTGGAGATCGACGCCTGAGGGGTCACCCGGACGGCCCCGAGGCGCGCACCACCCGAAACGTGACCCGAGCGGCAGGTGCGCTCGGGGCCCCCTTTCGCGTACGGTTGACGGCTGCTCGATGCACGTCAGAAGGGGGCCCCGGTGGCCGCGCAGGATGCCGCTGTCGATTCGTTGCGGGACCGGGAGATCGGTGTCGAACAAGAACATCTGGACCGGGTCTACCGCCGTCTCGAGGAGAAGATCGACGAGGCGGAATTTCTCATGCGGGACGCCGGCAAACGGGGCCAGGTGGGCACCCCCGGCGCACTCGCCGAACGGGACGCCCAGGTCTTCCGCGCCGGGGTCCATCTCAACCGGCTGAACAACGAGTTCGAGG
>NZ_JBHVGB010000348.1:0-1267 GCF_042801335.1 Nocardioides sp. NPDC057577
GGCCGACGCCGCTGTTGATGACGATTCCGACGAACATCAGGACACAGGCCGAGCCGGTCGGCAAGAGCTAGAGGAGGTAGGCGAGGGAGATCACGAGGGCACCGAGCACGAGGGCGATCTTGGGGCCGCGTGCGTTGATCAGCTTCCCGCCGAGCGGGGAGACGATCATCATCATCACGCCGCCGGGGGCCATCCAGAGGCCCGCGGCCAGCATCGACTGCCCCAGGCCGTACCCCGTGGCCTCGGGGAACTGCAGCAGCTGCGGGGCGATGAGCATGAAGGAGTACATGCCGACGCCGACCAGGATCGACGAGATGTTGGTGAGCAGCACACGCGGCCGGGCGGTGGTCCGCAGGTCGACGAGCGGGTCACGGGTACGCAGCTCGTAGAAGCCCCAGGTGCCGAGCGCCACGACCGCGACCGCGAACAGGCCGAGCGTGGTGCCCGAACCCCAGCCCCAGTCGGCGCCCTTGGAGATCGCCAGCAGGAGGGACACCAGGCCGATGGCGAGCCCGATCGCGCCGGGGGCGTCGAAGCGCTGCCCCTTGGCCCCGGCCGGGACGTCCGGGACGAAGACGTAGATGAGCACGGCGATCATCACGGCCAGGACCGCGGAACCCCAGAACAGCACGCGCCAGCTGGCGTACTCGGCTACGGCCGCGGAGATCGGCAGGCCGAGGGCGCCGCCGATGCCCATGGAGGCGCTGACGAGGGCGATGGAGCCGCTGAGCTTCTCGGAGGGCACCACGTCACGCAGGAGCGCGATACCCAGCGGCACCATGCCCATGCCCATGCCCTGAAGACCACGCCCGACGATCATCGGCACCACGGAGGAGGCCAGTGCGCAGACGACGGACCCGACGATCAGCGGAACCGCGCAGGCCAGCAGCATGCGGCGCTTGCCGAGGAGGTCACCGAGCCGGCCGGTGACCGGCACGCACACACCCGCGACCAGGAGGGTGACCGTGACCACCCAGGCGGCGTTCGAGGACGAGGTGTCCAGGATCCGCGGCAGCTCCGCGATCAGCGGGGTCACCAGCGTCTGCATCACGGCGGCGACGGTGCCGGCCAGCGCCAGCGTCGTGATCACACCGCCTGTGCGGGCTGTGGGCTGGGACGTGTCCATATCTCGGGTCCTCGGCTATCCGGTCGGTTCGATGGAGGATTGGTATCGTACACATGCATTGCATCATGCATGTCATGTGGTTTATGCAAGTCTTGGCAAACATACGATGAAGTCGGCACGCACCACGGCACGACGACACAC
>NZ_JBHVGB010000349.1:0-1237 GCF_042801335.1 Nocardioides sp. NPDC057577
ACCGAGCACGAGCCCCACGAGGACGCAGGCCGCGGGCAGCGGCTCGTAACCGTGCCGGGCCCATTCCTTGATGCCGTAGATGACGGTGAGGAGGGCACCGAGTGAGAGCGCGGCGCTGAGCACGTCGAAGCGGCCGTGCGCGGCGGTCGCGGTCTCCGGCACCAGGAGGGGCACGAGCACCAGCAGCAGCGCCATCGCGGGAAGGTTGATGAGGAACACCGAGCCCCACCAGAAGTGTTCGAGGAGCAGCCCGCTGACGACCGGCCCGAGGGAGATGCCGGCGGTCATGACACCGGTCCAGAGGGTCACCGCCTTCGCGCGCTGCTTCGCGTCGTGGAAGAGGTTGCGGATCAGCGCCAGGGTGGAGGGCATCAGGGCGGCCCCGCCGATCCCGAGCAACGCGCGTACGGCGATGAGCACTTCGGCGGACTGCGCGTACGCGGCGGCCACCGAGGCCGCTCCGAACACCGCCGCTCCCGCCAGGACCAGGGCGCGCCGCCCGATGCGGTCACCGAGGGAGCCCATGACGATGAGCAGGCCGGCGAGCACGAAGCCGTACATGTCCAGGATCCACAACTGCTGTGTGGCGCTGGGCTCCAGGTCCTGGCTGATGAACGGGATGGCGAAGTAGAGGATGGACACGTCCATCGACACGAGGAGCAGCGGCAGCATCAGGACGCCGAGGGCGGTCCATTCCTTACGGCCCGCGAGGGGACCGGATGTGTTCTCCATGCTCCGTACGGAAGCGGGCCGTCACGTACACCGCAAACAGCAACCTAGTGCACCGGCGGGAACCCGCAGATGAACGGGTTACGGCGACACCAGGTGCACTAGTACGGTGCCGCCATGACGACCGAACCGCCCTACCTCCGCATCGCCGGGGAGATCCGCCGCCGCATCGAGTCGGGCGAGCTGGCCCCGGGCGATCCGGTCCCCTCCACCCGCGGGATCACGCAGGAGTGGGGCGTCGCGATGGCCACCGCCACGAAGGCCCTCGGGGCACTGAACCAGGAAGGACTGGTACGGGCGGTGCCCGGCGTCGGCACGGTGGTCGCGGAGAGCGGCCGGGAACGCGCCACGACGCCCGCCCGCCAGCTGAGCCGGGAGCACATCGTCCGCACGGCGATAGAGCTGGTGGACGCGGAGGGCCTCGCCGCGCTGTCGATGCGGCGCATCGCGACGGAATTCGGCACGTCCACCATGGCGCTCTACCGCCACGTCCCGAGCAAGGGCGAGC
>NZ_JBHVGB010000350.1:0-1235 GCF_042801335.1 Nocardioides sp. NPDC057577
GTCAATAGCGTGCCGAAATCAACAGCCGGATGGGCCGGATGGGTGGCCGATGGGACCGTCGCGTACCGGGGCTGGCTGGTTGCCGGTTGGAGGTTCAGCGGACCGAACGGCCCGCGCACAGGGGCACGCCTGCGAGGCACAACATGGGACGTCACAAGCAGCACAAGCCGCGCCGCTCACGGGGCGAGAACGACCGGCCAGCCACGGAGTGGTTCGGCACCGCTTTCCACTCCACCGAGGGGATGCAGCACCTGGACGTTCGCCAGTCCGGCAATGGCGTCCTGATCACCTCCTCCCCTGCCGAGATCGACGGCGTGCCGGCCTCGTGGCCGCTGCGCCTGCGTAACGACGTCGCCGGCGGGCTGAACGAGGTGGGCGCGGCCCTCGCGTCCGGGCGCGGCCACGTCTTCGGCGTGACCGAGGGGCCCGGGCACAGGACCGTCCTGGCGTTCTTGCCCGACCATCCCGAGGAAGGCGTCGGCACGCTGGCCCGGGTTCGCACTCCCGAGGGCCCGGACGGCGACGTCGTCTTCGAGCGGAGCGCGGAACGACCGATGGGGCTGTGGGCCGAAGCAGGGGAGAGCCTCCTGCGGATCGTGCCGCTGCTCGGTCCGGACGCGCCGCCGGCGGACGAACTTGAGGATTGCCGTCTGTGCCCTGGCTGCTACCGGCCCGTCTATGAGAGCTCTTCCTCGCACACCCTGATCGGGGCCGGTCCGCTCCCGTTGATGGGGCTGTGCAGGCTGTGTGCCGAGGGATCGACGCTTCGCTCGCTGCGCCAGGCCGACGTGCCCATCGACACCCGCCAGCGCGCCGTCCTGGAGACGGTGGCCGCCGCCTTGGCGTAGGGGTACGGCTCGCACGGCTTGGGTGAATGCGGTTCGGGTGGTACCGCATCGCGGCACCACCCAGGCACGGGTCAGGCAGGGTTGTCGACGGTCACGAAGCCCGCGTCCTTGTAGTACCGGTCGAAGTCCTCGCCTGGTTCGGCGTTGTGGAGCAGTCGGGCGAAGGCGCGCTCGAAGCGGGTCACCTCGAAGCGGGCCACGATGGTCTTGCCTTCCCGCTTGTCGTAGATGGGCTTGGGGACCGGGAGGATGACGCGGCCTCCGTCGACCGAGACGAGCAGGTGGCGGTCGACGAGGGCGCCGTTCCAGAAGACGTCGCCCACCTGGTAGTCAACCGGCCTGTCGTCGGGGAAGGTGTTCCAGTCCGGTGTCATTCCCTTGTTCACG
>NZ_JBHVGB010000351.1:0-1226 GCF_042801335.1 Nocardioides sp. NPDC057577
GTTGACGGGTGGGTGGGGGTCAAGCGGTGGCCGGTTCGAGGCCGTCGGTCTCCTCGGTGGCCTTCTCCTTCGCCGGTGCGACGGCCCGGGTCAGCGACCCGATCGCGAAGGCGACGAACAGCAGTACGAGGCCCAATCCCGCGACCAGGGCCGAGAGCCCGAAGGCGGTGACCGCAGTCAGCAGGGAGGCGCGTACGAACGACGACTCCGCCGCGACCTCGCGGATCGGGTCCTCCTGGTCGAGCTCGGCGTACGTCTTGCCCTTGGTGATCCCCAGGGCGTGCTTCTCGACGGTGGCCGCCTGGACGTAGGCCGAGAACGGGCCGTCGACGTTGTCTCCGGCGAGGAAGGAGGCGTCGTCGGCGACGGTGATCTCCTGCGCCTTCAGCTGGGTGTGGGCCAGGTAGTAGGTGGCGGCGCCACTGGCGATGAACAAGAGGCCGAACAGCCCGATCAGGGGGCTCAGCAGCTTCGCGATCCGAGGTTTGCGGGTCATGCCGACAAAGGCTCACCGGCCTTACTTTGGATTGGAAGCCCCGGAGGGTGTGATCTTCGTCGTGCGGAATTTTTTCGCGGATTTTTCGTGGGAGCTGTCGGATCGGTGTCGAGCCGTTCGTGGAGTGAGTGAGAAGCGGCCGTACGGGTCGCGACAAACCACCACCAGCGAGAGGCACCATCATGAGCACCAGCACCTACACTCAGGCCACGACCACCTCCCGCGGCCAGTTCGCTGCGCGGATGCCGGTCTGGTTCGTCAGCGTCACCGCCGTCCTTGTCGGCGCCCTGGTCACCGGCGTCTACGAGTTCTTCGCCCGCGCGGTCGGCGTGCCGTTCAACGTCGCGCTCCCGGGCACCGGCGTCGATCCCGCCGCGATCCCCGCGACCGGGCTCGCGTGGGCCGTCGCCGAGCTCGGGCTGATCGGCATCATCATCGCCGTCTGCCTGGCCCGTTTCGCCAAGCGTCCGCGCTCGACCTGGAAGCGCACCGCCTGGACCCTGACGGCGCTCTCGCTGGTGCCCAGCCTGATCGCCGTCACCGACTCCTACGCCACCAACATCATGCTGGTGATCTCCCACCTCGTCGCGGCGGCCGTGATCGTCCCCGTCATCGCCGCCCGGCTGGCCGAGCGCAACCCGCGCCGGGCCTGAGACCGGCCCCGCCCGGGGGGTAGTCCGGGAGCGAACTGCCTATTACTCGCGGGTATATGGGCAGTTCGCTCCCGGAC
>NZ_JBHVGB010000352.1:0-1224 GCF_042801335.1 Nocardioides sp. NPDC057577
GACCTCAGGTGGTCGTCACGCATCCGGACGTTCGTGTCGATCGACGAGGCGTCGATGACGACGTGCATGGCGGAGTCCTCCATGCGGTCGGCTATCCGCACGGCACCGGCGAACGTATTGAACCTGCCGTGGATCCGCGCCATGCCGATGTGACGTGCCGTGAAACCGATCTGGGTGTGCGCGGGCTCGATCTCCCAGTCACCCGGATCCGGCAGCTGCGGAGGCTGGGCGACCTGGAGGAAGACATCTCCGAGGCTCACGTGATCGCCCTGGTCCAGGGTGAGCGAGCGGTGGAAGGGGGTGAACCCCTCGGCTGTGACACCCAGCCGGTAGTCACCTGCGGGAACGGTCGCGACCACGTTCCCGAAGGGGTCCGTCTCCCCGCTGACGACCTTGCGGCCGGCGCTGTCCGTGACGACGAAGTCGGCCTGCTGTACGGGCTCGGAGACGGGGTCCAGCACCCGGCAGCTCAGCATGGCGGCATCCTGCGGCACCGGGAACCCGGCGGGAGCGTTGCCCTGTGCGGTGCCGGACCTGCCTCTGCTGCTTAGCCAACGGCCGAACATGCGCACGTACTCCCCAGGGGTGGTTCTCACCTCGGACCCTGACAGCCGGACGTCGTTGTCGGAGCAGCGGCCCGCCGACGAATATGCATTCGATCACCGTTGCGACGTTCGAGGCAAACGCAGCAGCTCAGAGTGGGTTGTGCCGAGCTGTGCCCAGCTGTGCGTCACTGTACGCAGGTGCCACCGAAGGTCCGTATTGCGCAGGTTGGAGCACCCGTCGACGTCCGGGCATACGGTGCCAGGCACATCACACACATCACACACGTCACCCACCTCATGTACGTCACACACGTCATACGGTCAGGGGCGGGCGTACCACCGGCGGGTGGGTCAGCTCAATGCCGAAGTGGTCGCGGTAGGCGGCGAGTACCTCGGCGTCGTCCCGCAGCTCCGTCTCATGACGCTCGCCCCGCTCGGTCGTGATCAGCGTGCGGCCGCGGAGCGTCACCCGGCCGCCCTCCGTGCACCGGGAGCAGATCAGCGACCGGGTGAAGTGGGAGTCCGGTGAGGTCCGGTGGTACCAGGACCCGGCTCCGAAGTCCGCCAGCACACGCGGCCTCAGGTCGAGGCGGAACTGCTGCGAGCCGTCGCGCAGCAGATCCAGATCCCCCTGCGGCGCTTCCCGGAAGCGGAACATGCCGCTGGGGTCGTCCTGTTC
>NZ_JBHVGB010000353.1:0-1201 GCF_042801335.1 Nocardioides sp. NPDC057577
ATCTTGTACTTTCCGGTACTCGTCGTGACCCGGCCCGCGACGAGCGAGACGACCATCATCGCGAGCAGCATCGGCAGGAGCAGCAGCCCGGAGTTGGTGGCGGACGCTCCCTGGACCGTCTGCTGGTAGAGCGGGAGGAAGAGCACCGCTCCGAACATCACGAAGCCGGCCATGAAGCCGACCACCGACATCAGGCGGAAGTTGCGGATGCGGAAGATGTGCAGCGGCATGAACCCTACCCCGGCCTTGGTCTCGACGAAGACGAAGCCGACGAGGGAGGCCACGCCGAGCGCGACGAGCTCCATGATCACGGCCGAGTCCCAGGCGTACTCCGAACCGCCCCAGGTGGTGACCAGCACGATCGCGGTGATGCCCACGGTGAGGAGCGCGGCACCCAGGTAGTCGATCTTCGCCTCGGACCGCTCCTTGCGGGGCAGGTGCAGCACCGTGGTGACCATGGCCAGCGCGATCGCGCCCAGCGGGAGGTTGATGTAGAAGCTCCAGCGCCAGCCCAGGTGGTCGGTGATCGCGCCGCCGACCAGCGGTCCGCCGATCATGGCGAACGCCATCACGCCGGCCATCATGCCCTGGTACTTGCCGCGCTCACGGGGAGACACGAGGTCGCCGAGGATGGCCATGACACCGACCATCAGACCGCCGGCCCCGAGGCCCTGGACCGCGCGGAATCCGATCAGCTGACCCATGTCCTGGGCCATTCCGCTGAGGACCGAGCCGACCAGGAAAACCACGATGGACGTGAGGAAGATGCCCTTGCGTCCGTACAGGTCGCCGAGCTTTCCCCAGATGGGGGTGGAGGCGGCGGTGGCCAGGGTGTAGGACGTGACCACCCAGGACAGGTGCTCCAGGCCACCGAGGTCGCCGACGATCGTCGGCATCGCGGTGCCCACGATGAGGTTGTCCAGCATGGCCAGCAGCATCGTGATCATCAGCGCGAGAACCACCACCCTGACGCTGCGTGTGCGCGGCTCGGCCGGGCCGGCCGCCGCCTTCTTCGGTTCTGCCATGTCGTCTACCCCTGATCCCCTGGTGTCCGGTCCACCGACCCGACGCTTACTTGTCGCCCGGCTAGTTAGCTATGCTGAGGAAACTAGACCCGTACCTAGCCGGGCGTCAAGTAAGTTCTTGGGAGAGTCGCATGGGCAGCACGGCGCACCCGCGCCGGGGCAACACCCGCCAGCGC
>NZ_JBHVGB010000354.1:0-1183 GCF_042801335.1 Nocardioides sp. NPDC057577
ACTGCGCCGTCTCGCGGCCCACTACTCGTGCACGGACGGGGACTTCGTCGATGCCCTGGTTGTCATGGCGACCGATCGGGCGCGCGGATGGTGGGAGGAGTACCGGGGCTTCCTGCCTACGTCATTTCTGGATCTCGCGGAGTTGGAGCACTACTCCACATACAGGTCTGACCTCGAGTTCCTGTTTGTGCCCGGCCTGCTCCAGACCGAGGACTACGCCCGCGCCGCCTTCTCCTCCAGAGTCCCCGAACTGCCTCAAGAGGAACTGGACCTGCGGGTCCGGCACCGCATGCAGCGCAAGACGGTCCTCGACGGTCCAACCCCTGTACCGTACGAGGCCGTTGTCCACGAAGCGGCGCTGCGTATCAGGGTGGGGGATCGCGCCACCGCGCGGGCGCAGCTGGCCCGCGTACTGGAAGTCTCCGAGGCCGACCACGTCACCGTGCGCGTGATCCCTTTCGATCTGGACGGCTTCGGTGGGACCTGGAGCCCCATGATGCTGGCCGGAGGTGGTGTGCCGAAGCTGGACACCGCCGTCCGCGATGCGCCGCATGGCACCGGCTTCATCGATTCCGATGCCCAACTCGGAGTCCTTCGAACGGTCTTCCGTACAGTGAGGGACGTGTCGCTCGATCGCAACCGGTCGCGTGACTTCATCCAGAGCCTGGCCAAGGAACTGTGAGGCACTGTGTCCATCCCTGACAACTGGCGCAAGTCCTCGTACTCCGGTGGCGGCGACGGCAACAACTGCGTGGAGATAGCCACCTCACCCACCCACGTCGCCGTCCGCGACAGCAAGACCCCGGCCCGAGCCACCCTCACCTTCCCGCCGGAGGCATTCGCCTCCTTCCTTGACGCCCTCAAGTCGCCCGCTCGCCGCTAACCGTCCCTGCCGTACCTGCGGAACTCCGACGTCTCCACCGTCCACGGCCCGAACGGCACCGAGTCGCCGAAGATGTACGGCTCCTTGTTGCTGTAGCGCCCCTTGCACGGCTCGGAGTGCACCTCGATCGTGCCGGTGCGCGGGTCGACGATCATGTAGTGCGGGATGCCCATGGCCGGATAGTCGGCCAGCTTCTCGTCGTAGTCGTTGCTCGGGTTGGACGGTGAGACGATCTCGACGGCAGCCAGCACCTGCGTGGCGTCGACGGCCAGACCCTCTTCGTCGAGGGTGGCTTCGGGG
>NZ_JBHVGB010000355.1:0-1165 GCF_042801335.1 Nocardioides sp. NPDC057577
CCACCAACGCCTACGCGTACTGGAACAGCGACAAGCTCGCCCTGCGCGCCATGCGGGCCCGCCCGGTCAGCGAGTTCGAGGCCCCTCAGCTCTACCGCACCGTGCGCGAGCTCTCGACGGCGGCCCGCCAGCCCATGCCCCGGCTCTACATCTCCCCGACCCAGGCACCCAACGCGTTCGCCACCGGTCGGAACCCGCGCAACGCCGCCGTGTGCTGCACGGAGGGGATCCTCCAGATCCTCGACGAGCGCGAACTGCGCGGTGTCCTCGGCCACGAGCTGAGCCATGTCTACAACCGCGACATCCTCATCTCGTCCGTCGCGGGAGCCCTCGCCTCGGTCGTCATGTTCCTGGTCAACTTCGCCTGGCTCATCCCCGTGGGCCGGTCCGACGACGACGACGGCCCCGGCCTTCTGGGAATGCTCCTCGTCATGATCCTCGGCCCGCTCGCCGCCTCGGTGATCCAGCTCGCCGTGAGCCGGTCCCGCGAGTACCAGGCCGACGCGTCCGGGGCCCAGCTGACCGGTGACCCCCTCGCCCTGGCGTCCGCGCTGCGCAAGCTGGACGCCGGGACCAAACAGCTTCCGCTCCCACCCGAACCACGGATCGAGACCGCGAGTCACATGATGATCGCGGACCCGTTCCGTCCCGGCCAGGGCATGTCCAAGATGTTCTCCACCCACCCGCCCATGGCCGACCGCATCGCCCGACTCGAGCAGATGGCAGGGTACCGACCGTGAAGACAATCCTGAACGTCATATGGCTGGTCCTGTGCGGACTCTGGATGTTCTTCGGCTACATCGCCGCGGGGCTCCTGCTCTGCATCACGATCATCGGAATCCCCTTCGGCGTGGCCGCGTTCCGCATCGGCGTCTACGCCCTCTGGCCCTTCGGCTACACCGTCGTCGACCGTCATGACGCCGGGGGCGGCTCCCTCGTCGGCAACGTCCTGTGGGTGATCCTGGCCGGCTGGTGGCTCGCGCTCGGCCACATCTTCACCGGCATCGCCCTGTGCGTCACGATCATCGGGATCCCGCTGGGCATCGCGAACTTCAAGCTCATCCCCGTCTCACTGATGCCCTTCGGCAAGGAGATCGTCCGCACCGACGAGCCGTTCGCCACCCGCTGACGGGACGACCCGGCCGCAACCCACCCGCCCACGCAG
>NZ_JBHVGB010000356.1:0-1138 GCF_042801335.1 Nocardioides sp. NPDC057577
CGGAAGACCTCGGCGATCCGGTGGCGACGCTGTTCCATCCGGATGAGGCCCAGTCCGAGCCCGGCGACACTGTCGCGGACCAGGTCGTAGGTCTCCTCGCCCGTCGCCTCGACCAGGAGGATGTGGCCCGCTCCCGGCAGCCCCTCGGCGTCGAGTCCGTCGTGGCCGACGAACGTGATCCCGGCCTCGGTGAGGACCTTGCGCAGGGCGTCCGTACCGTCCGGATGGTCGTCGCTGTCGGTCACCTCGACCGCCAGGGTCGTGGTGACCGAGGTGAAGTCGCTGGTCGAGCTGGACCGCAGCAGTGATCCACCGTCGATGACGACGACGTGGTCGCAGGTGCGCTCCAGCTCCCCCAGGAGGTGGGAGGTGACCAGCACCGAGATGCCGAAATCGGTGTGGACGCGGCGGATCAGACCGAGCATCTCGTCGCGGCCCACGGGGTCCAGACCGTTGGTCGGCTCGTCGAGGAGGACCAGCTTCGGGTCGTGGACCAGGGCCTGGGCCAGCTTCACACGCTGCTTCATGCCGGTCGAGTAACCGCCGATGGGGCGGTAGCGCTCCTCGTACAGACCGACGTGGCGCAGGGTGTCCGCGGTGCGTTCACGCGCGGCGGTGGGCGGCAGCCCGGACATCCTCGCCATGTGGACGACGAACTCGGTGGCCGAGACGTCGGGAGGGAGGCAGTCGTGCTCGGGCATGTACCCGACCCGCTCCCGGATCGCGGCGCCCTCGGTGGCCACGTCGAGCCCGAGCACCGCGGCCCGGCCTTCGGTGGCGGGGGACAGACCCAGCAGGATCTTGATCAGGGTGGACTTGCCGGCGCCGTTGGCACCCACCAGGCCGGTCACACCGGGTCCGACGTCCACGGAGAGCCGGTCAAGCGCGGTCACCCTCGGGAACCGCTTGCTCAGGCTTTCGGTTGCGATCACAGTCACGTCGTCGACGGTAGTGGCGCGTACCACAGGAGTCGTCAGACCAGGCGGCTGGATCGGCGTCCGACTCCAGGCGTACGGACCCGTAGGGGGACCCCACGAGGAAGGAGGCGGTGCTCCGTGTGCCGGCTCGGTACCGGGGCAGGTTCGGATGATCCCTTGACGCGACCGTCCCGCGGTTGCCACATTCGGCGGTGTCACGT
>NZ_JBHVGB010000357.1:0-1122 GCF_042801335.1 Nocardioides sp. NPDC057577
ACATCAGCCACAAGGCACGCTCTCTCGCATGTCCCACGACTGTGTGCTTCTCGGGACGGGATGGGTCGGGTCGGGTGAGGCCCGGCAGGCAGGAAGGAAAAGAACCAGAGTTCAGCCACGGTAGTCAGGCCGACCCGCGCGGTTCAAGTTGTTGTCCACAGGCTGTGTACAGCAGGGGGTGCTGTGGAGTCGGTTTGACCGGATGGCGTAGCCGCGCGTACCGTGACCAGGTCGAGTTGTCGATGGCTGCTGCCGCCTGCCTCCGATGGGCAAACATCACGATCTGTGATTGTGAAGCGGTGCACTAAGGCGTTTACGCGAGTTCCTCGTGGGCGCACGGTGACAGCCAGGCGATGTCCCGCCAACACACGAATCATTTCTGGAGCCCCCGAGTGAGCAAGCGCACCTTCCAGCCGAACAACCGTCGTCGCGCCAAGACCCACGGCTTCCGACTGCGCATGCGTACCCGTGCCGGCCGCGCGATTCTCGCGAACCGCCGTGGCAAGGGTCGCGCAAACCTGTCCGCCTGATCGCGGTCAGGTCATGACGTGCTGCCTACCGAGAATCGGCTGAGGCGGCGCGAGGACTTCGCGGTCGCTGTACGCCGGGGACGTCGGGCCGGACGCCCGCTTCTCGTCGTGCATCTACGCAGCGGTGCTACGGACCCGCACGTGACAGGGGAGAGTGCTCCCCCGCCACGTGCGGGTTTCGTTGTCAGCAAAGCAGTGGGTGGAGCAGTCGTACGCACGGCGGTGAAGCGCAGGCTTCGTCACCTGGTCCGCGATCGGCTTGCTCTGCTGCCCCCCGGTAGCCTTGTTGTCGTACGAGCGCTGCCCGGTGCGGGTGACGCCGACCATGCACAGCTGGCCCGAGACCTGGACGCCGCCCTTCAGCGGCTGCTGGGAGGGGGCGCGCGATGAAGTACCCGCTGCTGGCTCTCATCAAGCTGTACCAGTGGACGATCAGCCCGCTTCTCGGGCCTGTCTGCCGTTACTACCCGTCGTGTTCCCACTACGGCTACACGGCCATCGACCGGCACGGAGCCGTCAAGGGCACGGCGCTCACGGCCTGGCGCATCCTGCGGTGCAATCCGTGGTCGCCGGGCGGTGTGGACCATGTTCC
>NZ_JBHVGB010000358.1:0-1120 GCF_042801335.1 Nocardioides sp. NPDC057577
GAGAAACACCCCGCCCAGCTCGACATCCGTGACGCCCACACCGACGAGGCCGAGGTCACCCTCTGGCTCTGGTCGCCCGAGGCCCAGCCCATGGACCTGCGCTTCTACCACGACGGCATGGGCCAGGACACCTTCCCCGAACAGCTCGAAGGCCTCAACATCACCTACGAGGACTACGAACCCGGCTTCGGCACCCCCTACGGCATCGCGCGGACCAGCGAACTCCTCTTCTGGGCCAACGCGTCGACGCCGGCCCCCGAGACGCTCGCCCGGCAGGTCGAAGCCGTACGCACCCCGCCCCAGCTCGCCGCCCCGCCGAAGCAGCTCGTCAACGCCAAGGTCTTCGGCGGCCTGTTCGCCGAACCCGACCGCTCCACCGCCGCCAAGGCCAGGATCGAGGACCACCTCGACTTCCTCTTCACCTACTACAAGGACCAGGTGGAGCAGCGCCGCTGGTACGGCTTCTGGGACTACGGCGACATCATGCACACCTACGACGCCGCCCGGCACACCTGGCGGTACGACATCGGCGGCTACGCCTGGGACAACTCCGAACTCTCCCCGGACCTCTGGCTCTGGTACGCCTACCTGCGCTCCGGCCGCACCGACATCTTCCGCTTCGCCGAGGCCATGACCCGGCACACCGGCGAGGTCGACGTCTACCACCTCGGCGAATGGGCCGGCCTGGGCATCCGCCACGGCGTACAGCACTACGCCGACAGTGCCAAGCAGCAGCGCATCGCCAACACCACCTACCGGCGCTTCTACTACTTCCTCACCGCCGACGAACGCGTCGGCGACCTCATGCGCGCCAACGTCGACTCCGACGAGACCTTCCTCGCCCTCGACCCGCTCCGCAAGATCCGCACCGAGCCCTACACCCCGGACCGCCACGCGCTGTCGATCGGCTTCGGCACGGACTGGAGCGGCCTCGTCTCCGCCTGGCTCACCGAGTGGGAGCGGCGCGGGCCCAAGTGGGAGAAGGCCAGGAGCCGCGTCCTGTCGACCATGGAGACCATCGCCGCCCAGCCCAACGGTTTCGTGCAGGGCGTAGGGCTCTACGACCTCGACACCGGCACGTTCGCGATCGCCGAGGAGCCCGAGGTCGGCGTCTCCCACC
>NZ_JBHVGB010000359.1:0-1115 GCF_042801335.1 Nocardioides sp. NPDC057577
GCTGAGGTGGTCACCGAAGAAGGCGGCGCCCTGCTCACACTGCCGTCGGAGTGCGAGCGCGCCCTCGGCCCCGACCACACCGTCACGCTGGGCGCCCGGCACAACCACGCGTGGGCGCTGTATCTCCTGGGCCGCTTCGACGAGTCCGACCGTGAGATCCGGCAGGTCGCCGAGACATACGTACGACGCTTCGGGCCCGACTACCCCGTCGTGCTCGCCGCCCGGCAACTCCTCTCCCGGACCCGGGTCGCACTCGAGCACGTGGACGAGGCGGTCGCACTGATGACCGACGTCGTCGAGCGGCGGGAGCGCGGCCTGGGCCTTGAGCATCCCTTCACGGTCGCGAGCCGGCAGCTGCTGGACGCCTACCGGTCGGGTCGACGAACGCCGTAGTGGTTGCGACGGGCTGGGGACGGCCCGCACGGACGGTGCGCGAGGGGATACGGCAGGTGCCCGACAGGAGGACGGAGGTAGGGTGCTGTGCGCAGGCCGTACGGGTGACGTTCAGGACGAGCCGGACCGCCATCGGGCCCCGGCGGCGGACTCCGCGCGTCCGGGTGCGAGCAGCAGGATCGACCACCGTCAGGGAGAGCGAGACCCCGCAATGGCCCAGCAGCCCCTCCTCCGCGATGTCATCGACATCAAGGAGTCCATCTCCACCTCGGACTTCGTGCTGTCCCTCGCCGAGGCGACGACACCCGAGGGCACCCGGCACGCGCTCAAGGACTACGTCGTCACCGAGCGGCTGCAGGAGAACTTCGACGAGGCGCTGGCCCTCATCAAGGCCTCGCTCGACGGGCACCGCTCCAAGGCGGCGTACCTCCACGGCTCCTTCGGTTCCGGTAAGTCGCACTTCATGGCCGTGCTGTACGCGCTGCTCAGCGGCGACCCCGCGGCCCGTGCCCGTACCGAGTTCGACCCTGTGCTGACCAAGCACGAGTGGCTGAGCACCGACGGCAAGAAGTTCCTGCTCGTGCCGTACCACATGCTCGGCGCGAAGGCCCTGGAACAGCGCGTCCTCGGCGGGTACGTGCACCACGTCAAGAAGCTGCACCCGGACGAGCCCACCCCGCAGGTGTACCGGACCGACTCCCTCTTCGCCGACATCCGTGCTC
>NZ_JBHVGB010000360.1:0-1107 GCF_042801335.1 Nocardioides sp. NPDC057577
GTCCGGCCTTGAACTCGCTGACGATGCCGTGCTTGTCGAGGGCGGCGCTGATCTGCGGTCCGCCGCCGTGCACGACGACGGGCTTCAGCCCGGCGTGCCGCAGGAAGACGACGTCCTGGGCGAAGGCGGCCTTCAGCTCCTCGTCGACCATGGCGTTGCCGCCGAACTTGATGACGACGGTTCTGCCGTGGTGCCGGGTGAGCCAGGGCAGCGCCTCGATGAGGATCTGCGCCTTCGGCAGCGCGGTGTGCTTCCTCGCGGCGCTCATGAGCTGTACGCGCTGTTCTCGTGGACGTACTCGGCGGTCAGGTCGTTGGCCCAGATGACGGCGGACTCCGCCCCGGCCGCGAGGTCCGCGGTGATCCTGACCTCCCGGTAGCGCATGTCGACCAGTTCCCGGTCCTCGCCGACGCTGCCGTTCTTGCACACCCAGACGTCGTTGATGGCGACGTTCAGCTGGTCGGGCTCGAAGGCGGCCTTCGTGGTGCCGATCGCGGAGAGGACGCGGCCCCAGTTGGGGTCCTCGCCGTGGATAGCGCACTTGAGGAGGTTGTTGCGGGCGATACTCCGGCCGACCTCGACGGCGTCGTCCTCGGTCGCGGCGTTGACCACCTCGATCCGGATGTCCTTGGACGCGCCCTCGGCGTCGCCGATGAGCTGGCGGGCGAGGTCGGCGCAGACGCGCTGCACGGCCTGGTCGAACTCGGCCCGGCCCGGGGAGATTCCGCTCGCCCCGGAGGCCAGCAGCAGCACGGTGTCGTTGGTCGACATGCAGCCGTCGGAGTCGACGCGGTCGAAGGTGGTACGGGTCGCGGCGCGCAGGGACGCGTCGAGCACGGGGGCTTCGACATCGGCGTCGGTGGTGAGGACGACCAGCATGGTGGCGAGGCCGGGGGCGAGCATGCCCGCGCCCTTGGCCATACCGCCGACGGTCCAGCCGCCGTGGGTGACCACGCTCGTCTTGTGGACGGTGTCCGTCGTCTTGATGGCGATGGCGGCCTTCTCGCCGCCGTGCTCGGAGAGCTGACCGGCGACCGCTTCCACGCCGGGGAGCAGCTTGTCCATGGGCAGCAGTACGCCGATGAGCCCGGTGGAGCAGACGGCGAC
>NZ_JBHVGB010000361.1:0-1105 GCF_042801335.1 Nocardioides sp. NPDC057577
ATACCGAACGCGATGGCCAAGCCGATGTAGACGCTCAGCGCGACGATCAGCTCCCGACGCGAAGGCTCGTGCGGTCGGCGGCCGATCACGAGCACGTCGAAGAGCAGCACGGCACTGGCGATGCCGATGGTCAACCACCAGATGAGCGGGGAGACGTCCACGAAGGGACTCCTTAGATCGTGAGGCAGAGCGGTTCTTTGGGAAGATTAGGCGACCGAGGTCAAAGCTTCGAAGTCGTAGCAGACCAACCCGGGTTGTATGACAAGTGCACAACTAGTCTAACAAGTAGCACTTCCGCGGCCCCACATGATCTCAGGCGCGGCCGGCCAGATGAGTCAGCGATCACACCGTGGATGACTGGACCTCAACTGGACTTGATGTTTTAGCGTCACTGCCAACAGAGAGAGGAGGGGGTGTGAGCGACACACTCACCGACCAGTTCAAGGCCGGCTTCCGTCGATACCCCACCGGCGTGGCCATCGTCGCCGCCTCGACCGACACGGGACCCGTCGGAGCGACGGTGTCGAGCGTGGCCTCGGTCAGCGCGAACCCGCCGATGCTGTCGTTCTCGGTCTCGCGATCCGGCCGGTCCGGGCCGGCACTCACCGGGAGCGACCGCCTCGCGGTGCACGTCCTGACCGAGTCCCAGGCCGACGTGGCCGCGGCCTTCGCCGACCGGACCGCACCACGGTTCACGGTGTCGCAGGGCTGGACGCTCCCCCAGGGCCAGCCACCCGTCCTAGCCGATGCGGCGGCGAGCTTCTCCGGGCAGGTGGTCCGTGTCGTCCCCGCCGGCGAGGCCTGGCTGGTGCTGCTCGAGGTCGACGCGGTCACCCTCGGCGAGCACGCAGAGCCGCTCCTCCATCACAACCGGCACTACTGGTCGCTCGGCGACTCCGTCAGCACCCTCCCGCTCGATCGCATCCTGCCCGAGAAGGCTTCCTGACCGTCAGCCCCGACGGTCTTCCCACCACCACCGAGAGGAAACACACGTGCGTCTCTTCGCCCCGACCATCGAGGTCTCGGCCCACTGCGACCTGCCCTGCGGCGTCTACGACCCCGCCCAGGCCCGCATCGAGGCCGAGTCCGTCAAGGCCGTCATCGC
>NZ_JBHVGB010000362.1:0-1101 GCF_042801335.1 Nocardioides sp. NPDC057577
TTCTTCTGGGAGCTCAGCGGCGACACCGCGAACGGTGAACTCATCAAGGCCATCAACTAGCCCCGACGGGGTACACGGACCGCAGGGCGGGTCAGGGGTGGGGTGCCGGGCGGGCGCCCCACCCCACCCGTCGTGGGCGGGGGCGTCTCTCTCCGTCCCCGCCTCCGGCGTGCTGTGCACGGGCAGGCAACATCCGTGCGTGCGCGGGCAAGGGAGCACGGCCGTCACGCCCTAGCGTTTCCTGTACACCCCATTGATTCCCCGGTGCACGCATCCGGCACGACCCGGCACCGTGCGCCGGGTTCACGGATTGCAGGAGTACCGCTCATGCCTGAAGACGTCGCACGCACCTCCCCCGTGCTGGAACCGGCCGCTGCCGCTTTCGCCGAGGCGACCGCGAACCCGCCCTATCTCTTCGAACTCGCCCCCGCGGACGGCCGTAAGGCGGTGGACGAGGTCCAGTCCGGCGACGGCGTGGCGAAGCCGGAGATCGACGAGGAGTGGATCACGGTCAAGGGCGGGCCGACGGGCGACGTCCGGGCGCGCATCGTGAAGCCGGCCGGCGCCACGGGGACGCTGCCGGTGATCCTCTACATCCACGGCGCCGGATGGGTGTTCGGCAACGCGCACACGCACGACCGCCTGGTGCGCGAACTCGCCGTGGGCGCGGGCGCGGCCGTGGTCTTCCCCGAGTACGACCTCTCGCCCGAGGCCCGCTACCCCGTGGCCGTCGAGCAGAACTACGCCGTCGCCCGGTGGATCGTCCAGGACGGTGCCACCAAGCAGCTGGACGGTGCCCGGCTGGCCGTGGCCGGCGACTCGGTGGGCGGCAACATGACCGCCGCTCTGACGCTGATGGCCAAGCAGCGCGGTGACGTGGCCCTCAAGCACCAGGTGCTGTTCTACCCGGTGACCGACGCGAGTTTCGACACCGGCTCGTACCGGCAGTTCGCCACCGGCTACTTCCTCCGTCGTGACGGCATGCAGTGGTTCTGGGACCAGTACACGACCGACGAGGCCGAGCGCGCGCAGATCACCGCCTCGCCGCTGAGGGCGACGACCGAGCAGCTCAGCGGTCTCCCCGCGGCTCTCGTGATCACC
>NZ_JBHVGB010000363.1:0-1092 GCF_042801335.1 Nocardioides sp. NPDC057577
GACAGCAGCGCCTGGGTGTAGGGGTGCGTCGGGTGGTCGTAGATCTGCGTGTCCGTACCGATCTCGGCCATCTTGCCGAGGTACATGACGCCGACCCGGTCCGAGATGTGCCGGACGATCGACAGGTCGTGCGCGATGAAGAGGTAGGAGAGGTTGAACTCGTCCTGGAGCTTCTCCATCAGGTTGATGACCTGCGCCTGCACCGACACGTCGAGCGCGGAGACCGGCTCGTCGCAGATGATGATCTCCGGGTTGAGCGCGAGGCCCCGGGCGATCCCGATGCGCTGGCGCTGCCCGCCGGAGAACTGGTGCGGGTACCGGTTGATGTACTCCGGGTTCAGACCGACGACGTCCAGGAGGTCCTGCACCTTGCGGCGCCGGTCGCCCTTCGGCGCCACCTCGGGGTGGATCTCGAAGGTCTCCCCGATGATGTCGCCGACCGTCATGCGCGGGTTCAGCGAGGTGTACGGGTCCTGGAACACCATCTGGATGTTGCGGCGCACAGCCTTCAGCGCACGGCCGGACAGCTTGGTGATGTCCTGGCCCTTGTAGAAGACCTCACCGGCGGTGGCCCGCTCCAGCGTCATCAGGAGCTTGGCGACGGTGGACTTGCCACAGCCGGACTCGCCCACGATGCCGAGCGTCTCGCCCTGGTAGAGGTCGAACGAGATGCCGTCAACGGCCTTGACCGCGCCGACCTGCTTCTTGAACAGGATCCCCTGGGTCAGCGGGAAGTGCTTGACCAGGTTGCGCACCTGGAGGATCGGCTCACCCTGCGACACCGGGGCGTCGAGGGCGGCCACCGCCTCCGTCTCGGTGACCGCGTTGACCGTCGCCACTTCGGCGACGTTCGGGGTGGCGTCCACGGACTTCTTGTCGAGCTCAGCCATGGATCGTCTCCTTCCAGAAGTGGCAGGCGCTCCGTCGTTCCTCGTCCACGGTGTACAGGGGCGGTACGTCGGTGCGGCAGACGTCCTGGGCCATCGGGCAGCGGGGGTGGAAGGCGCAGCCGGGCGGGATGCGGGTGAGGTTGGGCGGCAGGCCCTTGATGGCGTAGAGCTCCTGGCCCTTCTGGTCGAGGCGCGGGATGGA
>NZ_JBHVGB010000364.1:0-1091 GCF_042801335.1 Nocardioides sp. NPDC057577
GTCGGCGCCGGCGCTCGTCCTCCGCACAGACGAGGTAGTGGGTGACGGGACGCGGGACGCCCGGCGGCAGGGACACGGAGAGGTCGGCTCCGAAAGCGCGATGGTTGGCCAGACAGCGTGCGAAATAGCTCTCGACCACCACCGGGATGCCGGCGGACAGGTACCGCTGGATCTGATCGGTGGCGGTGAACAGGGCCGAGAGGTAGAAGCACATGCGGGCCTCTGCATTTCCCAGCCGGTCGACCTCCCGCCGCAGTGCCTGGTAGGTGGGCGGCACGGTGGGGACCAATACCGCGCCACGGGCGGCCGCGAGCACGGGGGCGAGGGTGGATTTACCGGTGCCGCGGAGCCCTTCGACGCTCTCGAACGATGCCGGGTCAGACACGTCCGTACACCACGTCCGGCACCGCCAGGGTGAGTTCGTCGGTGGCGGAGGGCCGGTGGTCGATGTGGTCGGTGAGCTTGTCGTACCAGAAGGCGTGCGAGTCCTTGCCGACGGCCTTGCAGGACATGGTGAGCGCGCCGCGCGGGTCGGCTTCGATCCGCTCGATCTCCACAGGGCCCCCGGCGGGGAGGCAGGAGTCCGGCGCACCGAGCTCGGACAGGTCCTCGTCGAGGATCACCTCGATGTCCAGCTCGGCCGAGGCCAGGCGCTCCCGGAGGCGGGTGTAGGCCGTGCCGTCGTTGACGAGGAGCTCGGGGTGATCGGCTGCGTTGCCGACCGGCCGGAGGCAGTGGAGTTTCAGCTGCTCCACCCCGTAGTGCTGCAGTGTGCGGGCGAGCGGCAGGACCTCGTCGATGTTGCGGGAGGTGACCGTCATGGTCGCGCCGGCGCGGAGGCCGAGCTGCTGGGCGATTTCGAGTGCGCTCAGGGCGCTGCGGTAGCTTCCGAACTTGCGGATCTTGTCGTTGGTCGTGCCGATGCCCTCCAGTGACACCCGGAGCAGGTCCAGGTCGGGGGCGATCTCGGTCAGCCGCCGCTCGATGCGGTAGCCATTGGTGCAGATCTCGACCTGCATGCCCAGGTCCCGCTTGGCATACCGGACGACCTGGGCGAGGTCCCGGTAGATGAACGGTTCGCCGCCCAGCAG
>NZ_JBHVGB010000365.1:0-1089 GCF_042801335.1 Nocardioides sp. NPDC057577
GGCGCGGACGTACTCGCGTCACGGGGCTTCGGGTCAGCGGCGGTGGCGCTCCAGAAGCGCGACCACGTGCTCGGCCGCCTTGCCGTCGCCGTAGGGCAGGCCGCGGTCCGTGGCCGGGGTGGGGCGCAGCGCGATGTCGGCCCATGCGGAGGCCGAGAGCTGGTGCGGGTCGGGAACCAGCTGGTTCCAGTCACCCTCAAGCGTCTCCACCCACTCGGTCTCCGGACGGATGGTCGTGCAGACGCGGTCCAGGAGGAAGGCCTCCTTCTGTAGTCCGCCCGAGTCCGTGACCACACCGGCGGAGCCCATGACCGCGGCCACCAGACCGGCGTAGGGGAGCGGCCTCCCGGCGTGCAGGGAACCGCGGTTCAAATCGATACCGTGTTCCTCGGCGCGTGCGACGAGGCGGGGGTGTGCCAGCAGAGCCACCGGCACGGGCAGAGCTGCCAGCGAGTCGAGCAGTGCCGCGAGCCGCTCAGGGGAGTCGGTGTTGTCAGGCCGGTGGAGGGTCGCCAGCAGGTAGGGCGCGCCCGGGTCGATGCCCTCCGGCAGCACGGGCTTCGGGTGCTCACCGGCCGTGACCGCGTCCCGGATGCGCAGACATACATCCACCATGACGTCGCCGGCCAGCACGGAGCGCTCGGACAGCCCTTCGCCGGCGAGGTGGCGCATGGCCTCCTGTGTCGGGGCGAGGAGGAGGTCGGCCGCGTGATCGGTGAGGATGCGGTTGTGCTCCTCCGGCATCCGGCGGTTGAAGGAACGCAGGCCGGCTTCCAGGTGGGCCACCGGAAGGTGCATCTTGACGGCGGAGAGCGCACCGGCCAGCGTCGAATTCGTGTCCCCGTACACCAGAACCCAGTCGGGCCGTTCGGCTTCGAGCACCGGATCCATGGCCGTGAGTACTCCGCCGGTCTGAGTGCCGTGGCTGCCGGAACCGATGCCGAGGTGAACATCCGGGTCGGGGATGCCCAGGCCGGAGAAGAAGACATCGGACAGGTCCGCGTCGTAATGCTGGCCTGTGTGCACGATTACATGCTGATGCCCGGTTCCGGCGAACGCTGCAGCGATCGGCGCGAGCTTGACCAACTG
>NZ_JBHVGB010000366.1:0-1085 GCF_042801335.1 Nocardioides sp. NPDC057577
CCGCCGGAGTGCGCTTCGCGAAGATCTGGCTCACCACCCGGCCGCTCGACAGCGCCTGGCTCGACGGGCGCTCGGTCCCGGCGATCACCGGGACCCTCGAGGACGGCTTCTCGCTCCCGGAGCCGGCGCGGTTGGAGCTCGACGTACCGCTACCCCACGGCTATCAAGGCACGATCGTGCTCGGCCGCTCGCTCGTCCTGACACCGTCCGAGGCGGAGGCTCTCGGACGTGGTCCGCTCGGACACACCGTGCGGCCCTATCTCAGCGGCGAGGACCTGGTGACGCCGTGCGGCTCGACCGCCTCACGCTTCGTGCTCGACGTCGGCAGGCTCGGCCTCGAGGAGCTCGCCGAGGACCGCGCGCTCGCGCGTCTGGTGCGGTCGAAGGTACGAGCCGAGCGCCGCCGCCAGTTCGTGAAGTACCCCCAGCTCAAGGAGCGCTGGTGGGGCTTCCTCAGCCCTGTCGAGGAGCTCTACCGCGACGCCGCCGAGCTCTCGCACGTCATCGCCTTCAGCAAGCACAGCAAGCACCTGTGGCC
The DNA here is from genome assembly GCF_042801335.1 of Nocardioides sp. NPDC057577. Taxonomy (NCBI): domain Bacteria; kingdom Bacillati; phylum Actinomycetota; class Actinomycetes; order Propionibacteriales; family Nocardioidaceae; genus Nocardioides; species Nocardioides sp. NPDC057577. The sequence continues at coordinate 539 of NZ_JBHVGB010000366.1, forward strand.
CGTCCTGGTCGGCGCCGACCACGTCTTCTCCAACGGGTTGGTCGTCTACCCGACGCAGGATGCGGCGGCGTACGCGTTCCTGGCCTCCGACCTCCACCGCGCCTGGGCGGTACGCGCGGGCGGCACCATGCTCAACACCGCCTACCGCTACAACCCCTCGCGCCTGCGCGCGACCTACCCGTTCCCCGCGGACCTCGGGCCGCTCCGCCCGGTCGGCGTTGCGCTCCTGGCCGCCCTGGACCGGGTCGGCGACGAGCGCCGGATCGGCATCACCGGCGTACTCAACCTCGTCGGCGACCCCGACACCCACGACCCCGCGACCACCGATCTCCGGCAGGCCATCGCCGACGTCAACCACGCGACCGCCCGCCTCCACGGCATCGACGAGTCCCTCGCCACCCCCGACCTGACCCCCTCCGGCTTCGGCCTCACCCCGACCCGCCAGCGTGCCCTGATGGCTGCCCTCGTCGCCCACAACCTCGCCCTCGCCGAATCCGCAGAAATGGCGGCCGAGAAGTGAGTTCTGGCGGCCGAGACTGCAGAAGTG
>NZ_JBHVGB010000367.1:0-1064 GCF_042801335.1 Nocardioides sp. NPDC057577
CACCCACGGCGGCCACGCTGCAGGCACCCGAGGCCCAGTCCCTCGACCTCGCGATCGGTGACATGAACCTGCTCCTGGAGCAGCACGGTCACGTCGTCGCGGTCTACCCCGCCGGCATCGGCGCCGCCCACGAACGCAGGCTCCACGCCATCCGCTCGGTCCTGGAGAGCGACCGCATCGCCCTGCTCAGGACCGACCTGCCACCCCTGGGCGTCGCCGTACTCGTACGCCAGCTGCGCCAGCTCTCCGTCTGCGACTTCAGCCCCGGAGTGGTGGCCTCGGCGGCCCGCCTGCTCGCCCACTACATCCACGCCGGAGCACTGCTGAACTCCGTGGCCAGGCTCGACCGGGTGCCCGTCAGCCTCAAGACCCACGCCAAGTCCTGGGTCCCGGGATCACAGTTCGCCGTGCTCGCCGGCCCCAGCCCGCAACTCGTCAGGATCAGCCCGTCGGCCGAACCGCCCACCGGCCCGCCGTTCACCACCCAGCTGATGGTCGCCAAGGGGCAGCTGACCTCCGAATGGGTCCAGCAGACCCTCGCCCCGGCCTGGGGTGTACAGGCCGTCCAGGAGTGCGCCCTGCCCTCCGGTTCACCGCGCTGGTGGGGAACGGGGAAGCTGGTGGAATTCGCGTCCTTCCTTCCGGACATCTCCGTGATCTACCAGCTCGTTTCCTCCGTGCGCCGGGAAAACTGCCACTGGTGCGGAATGGAGCTCATCGGCGACCGCTGCGCGTTCTGTTCCTCCCCGCTCGCCCCGCCGGAGAACCGAAAACACTCCCCGGGTGTCCTGAGCCATGGAGCACCCGCACCGCCCGCCACCTAGCGCGCCCCGGGCTCTCCGCAGACACCGCGCATCCCTCTCTGTCCGCTGCTCCACGCATCCGATTCGAACGAGGTTGTCCGGCCCATGAACTCCCGCCAGCGCCGCGGCGTGATACTCCTGCTCCTGTCGGTCCTGTGCGCCCTCGGCGCCTTCGCGGGCGTGCTGTCCGTCATCAGCGACGTGCGCTCCAAGGTCGGCCCCGAGGTCACCGCCTACCGGGTCAAGTCCGCGGTCCAGCCG
>NZ_JBHVGB010000368.1:0-1045 GCF_042801335.1 Nocardioides sp. NPDC057577
TGCTGGAGCAGCAGCGCGCCTTCGTCGCCGACGCCTCGCACCAGTTGCGCAATCCGCTCGCCGCGCTGCTGCTCCGCATCGAGCTGCTCGCCCTCGAACTGCCCGAGGGCAACGAGGAGATCGCCTCCGTCCAGACCGAGGGCAAACGGCTCGCCCGGGTCCTGGACGACCTGCTCGACCTGGCCCTGGCCGAGCACAGCCAGGCCGACCTCAAGGTCACCGACGTCGGCGCGCTGACCGCCGAGCGGGTGGCGGCCTGGGCGCCGACGGCGGAGGCCAAGGGCGTACGACTGGTCGGCGACTGCCCGCCGACCACGGGCTGGGCCGACCCGGTGGCCCTGTCCAGCGCCCTGGACGCGGTCATCGACAACGCGGTGAAGTTCACGCCCCCCGACGAGACGGTGCGGGTCGAGGTCGCCTCCGCCGGGGACGCCGCCACCGTCGTCGTCACCGACAACGGTCCCGGGCTCACCGACGAGGAGCTCGCGCGCGTGGGGGACCGTTTCTGGCGCAGTGGGCGGCACCAGAACGTCAACGGTTCCGGCCTGGGCCTGTCCATCTGCCGGGCACTTCTCGCGGCGGGCGACGGTTCGATCTCCTTCGGCCACCACGAGCCGCACGGTCTGCGCGTCACGGTCAGGGTGCCCCGGACGGGCACGGCCCCCGTGGAGCCGCGGCAGCCGCGTCCCTAGGGCTTGACCGACCGGTAGTAGCGCCGGGCGCCCTCGTGCAGCTCCAGCGGGTCGGTGTAGATCGCGGTGCGCAGGTCCACCAGCTGCGCGGAGTGCACGTGCGCGCCGATGCCGTCGCGGCTGTCGAGCACGGTCCGGGTCAGCCACTCGGTGAGCCGCGGATCGACGTCCGCGCGGGTCACCAGCAGGTTGGAGACCGCCATGGTGGGCACCACGGCACCGTTCTGGACGGTGGGGTAGGCCGACTCCGGCAGGTTGGTGGTGCGGTAGTAGCGGGTCGCGCCGCCCGACTCGTGCAGCTTGGTGACCAGGTCGTCGCCGATGGGCACGAACCGGAACGCGGAGCTCTCCGC
>NZ_JBHVGB010000369.1:0-1043 GCF_042801335.1 Nocardioides sp. NPDC057577
GTGGTGCCCACTCGGCCGACGAGAGTGACGCCTCGGCCGGTCAGAAGGCGTGGGCCATCAGGTCGGCGTAGACCTCGTGCTCGTCGACCTCCAAGCCACGGGCCTGGAACCACTTCGCGACGTTGGTGATGTCACGAAGCAGGAAGTCGAAACCCAGGGGGTTGCCGACGAGGTCGATGATCTGGGGGAGGTCGATGATCACCAGCCGGTCCTGCTGGGCCAGGATGTTGTAGGGCGAGAGGTCACCGTGGACCAGCCCAGCCTGGACCATCGTGGCCAGCGCCTCGACGAGCCCGTCCCACCACATCTCCAGGACGTGGCGCTCCGGGCGGGTCTGGGCGAGTCGCGGAGCCGTCTCGAGCTCCCCGTTGCCGCTGTCGACGGCGATCCACTCCATCAGGATCTCGGTGCCGTCGATCTGCACCGGATAGGGGACCGGGAGGCCGAGGTTCCAGCAGCGTACGAGCGCGTTCCACTCGGCGTTGGCCCACTCGGCCTTGGCGACCTCGCGGCCGAAGGTCGAGTTCTTCTTCAGTGCGCGCTCGTCACGGGAGCGCTTGACCGAACGGCCCTCGGTGTAGCTCGCGGCCCGGTGGAAGGTGCGATGGTCGGTGTCGCGGTAGCGCTTGGCGACCATCAGCGCCTCCTGCTCCGGGAAGAGCGGGTCGGCGCGGACCAGCAGGAAGGCGTCGGCCTCCTTGCCGGTCTTGAGGATGCCGAGCTCGGTGTCGATGGCCCCCTGAGAGGTCACCACCCAGTCCGGGCGCGGCTCCGGTCCACGGGAGAGGGGCTCCACGGAGAGCCAGGTGGACCAGCGTTGTCCGTCCTCCAGATCGTCATAGGTCTGGAAGTCGAAGACGAAATTCGAGTTGATCCCCTCGAGAGGATCAGCGGAGATGTTCTCCTGAGTCACTTCGGGTGCTCCTGATGCGAGAGATGTTGTCTGTGGGCAGGCACAAGACAGAGACAGTCATGGGTCTGCTCCTCTCGATCAGGGGCGCCTCGTGGACGAGGAACGCCGGTCGCGGTCCATGGTGGAGGAC
>NZ_JBHVGB010000370.1:0-1040 GCF_042801335.1 Nocardioides sp. NPDC057577
CTCGCTAAAACAGCAGGTCAGCGGCTCTTTTCGGCGGGCTCAAGGATCGCCACGCACTCCACATGATGCGTCATCGCGAAACATGTGGAGCACAGACGCGTGGAAGTAGCCGCAGGTCAGCACCCTGCGGCGGAAATTCTGGGCAAAACGCCCGCGTGCGTTACGTGCGCTGTGTGCGTTATGTGCGGCTTCTTGACGCATGAGGCACCCAGCATGCCATTCAAACGTTAGGCCCCAGGCAGTCCCTCACGAAACCAGTCCGCCCATCGCACTCCAGCGGCCGTTAGAGCTCGTAACACGATCTTGCCGAATCATCCTGGTGGGCGTGACCGATCTGATGATTCGGCCGTCCGTGACGGTGCGAGCACTCGGCCGTGGATCGTGGACGACGACCTGTGGGCACTGATCGAACCGCTGCTGCCGCCGTGGCCGGAACGGTCACCGGGACCGCTGCCGGTTTCGGACCGGCTCTGCCTCCGAGGCATCCTGTTCGTTCTCCACAACGACATAGCGTGGCAACTCCGGCCCCTGGAGCTGGGGTTCGACTCCGGACAGACCTGCTGGCGTCGCCTGGACCGGTAGCAGAAGGCAGGAGTCTTCGACCAGCTGCACCAAGTCCTGCTCGCGGAGCTGAACGCGGTCGGCGAACTCGCCTGGTCACGCGTGTGCGTGGACGGCTCCCACATCCGCGCGAAAAAGGGGGACCCGACACTGGTCCGTCGCCGGTCGACCGGCGGAAGACGGGCAGCAAACACCACCTGATCTGTGACGGACGTGGCACCCCGCTCAAGGTCATCACCACAGCCGCGAACGTGAACGACGTCACCCAGACCCTCGCCCTGGCCGACGGGATCCCGCCCGTCGCGGGCCGCCGGGGCCGGCCCCGCCGCCGGCCCGATGCCCTGCTCGGCAACAAGTGCTACGACTCCAACCCGAACCGGGGCGCGCTACGCACACGACGGATCCTGCCTGTCATCTCACGCAAGGGCTGCGCGAACATCAAAGGGATGGGCAAGCTCCGCTCCGTCGTCGAGCAGAAC
>NZ_JBHVGB010000371.1:0-451 GCF_042801335.1 Nocardioides sp. NPDC057577
CACCCGTGATGGGCATGCTGCGCGACACCGAACTCGACGACGTCGTCATGGTCCACTGCGCGCCACAGCCTCAGGACGTGATCTTCCGCAATGAACTGCACAGCCTGGTCGCGGACAAGAAGCTTCGGCTCACCGAGGTGCACACCGACACCGACGGCAAGCTCGACATCGCCCGTCTCCGGGAACTCCTGCCCGACTGGGCCGAGCGCGAGACCTGGGCCTGCGGGCCCGCAGGTCTGCTCGACGCCGCCGAAGAGCACTGGACCGAACAGGGCGTCCAAGAACGCCTGCACACCGAACGGTTCCGCACGGGCATCATCTTCGCCGGCGAAGGCGGCGAGGTCACGTTCAGCGCCACCGGCAAGACCATCGACGCGGACGGCGCCACGCCGTTGCTCGACATCGGCGAGGAGGGCGGCGTACTCATGCCCTCCGGGTGCCGCATGGGCAT
>NZ_JBHVGB010000371.1:461-1039 GCF_042801335.1 Nocardioides sp. NPDC057577
TGTCCGCGACCTGCGTACGGGCGAGATCACCGAGGCCGAGCCGGGCGTCCTCATCCAGACCTGTGTGTCCGCCGCGGCGGGCCCCTGCGACATCGAACGGTAGGAGCACCTTGACCGCCATCGACCCCACCACCCACCTGACCGCGGAGCAGATCGAGGACCTGGGCCGCGAGCTGGACGCCATCCGCGACGAGGTGATCGCCAACCGCGGCGAGAAGGACGCCGCCTACATCCGCCGGGTCATCTCGGCGCAGCGCAAGCTGGAGCTGGTCAGCAGGGGTCTGCTGCTGTTCTCGATCTTCCCGCCCGCGTGGCTGATCGGCACCGCCGGGCTGTCCGTGGCGAAGATCATGGACAACATGGAGATCGGCCACAACGTCCTGCACGGCCAGTGGGACTGGATGCGCGACCCGAAGATCCACTCCACCACCTGGGAGTGGGATCACGTCTCGCCGTCCGATCAGTGGAAGCACTCGCACAACGAGCTGCACCACACGTACACCAACGTGATCGGCAAGGACAACGACCTCGGCTACGGCATCATGCGCGTCGACGAGGACCAGAAGTGGCACCCCTTC
>NZ_JBHVGB010000372.1:0-1038 GCF_042801335.1 Nocardioides sp. NPDC057577
ACAAGGATGTCGTCGATGGTTCGATCGATGCCCTCGTCGACCACGTCCACCGGCGCCGCGACCACTTCGGCTTCATCGCCCGCGAGGGGCCTGAAGGAGGGCGGCTCGGGCATCGTGATCACCCGCGAGATCGCCGATCTGGGCGTGCGGATCGGGGACGTCCTGACCGCGGACAAGAGCGAGGTGCCGCTGAAGGTCGTGGGCCTGGTCGACGAGACCGTCTCCTACGGCCACATCGGCGTCGCCTACACCGACCTCGACACCTGGCGGCACCTGCACTACGGCCTGCCGGGGGACCTGCCCGAGGCCGCCGGCCGGCAGGCCACGGCCGTCGCGCTGACCCTGGAGCCGGGCGCGGACATCGCCGCGGTGGAGAAGGCGACCGGCACCCGCGCCGACACCAGGGAGGCCACCTTCGACGCGTCCCCCGGCTACGAGGCCGAGTCGAGCACCATGGCCCTGATCAAGGGCTTCCTGTACGCCATCTCCGCCCTGGTCGTCGGTGCGTTCTTCACGGTCTGGACGGTGCAGCGCAAGGCCGAGATCGCCCTGCTCAAGGCGCTCGGCGCCCCCACCGGATACATCCTGCGCGACGCGCTCGCCCAGGTCGTCGCCGTGCTCGTCGGCGCCACGGCCCTCGGCACCGCCGTCGGCCTGGCCCTGGGCAGCGCGATGATCGGCAAGGCGCCCTTCTCCCTCTCCGCCCCCGCCATCGCCACCTCCTCCGGCCTCCTCATCGTCCTCGGGACCGTGGGCGCCGTCGTCGCCGTCCGCCGCATCACCGCCGTCGACCCCCTGACCGCTCTGGGAGCCACCCGATGACGACACCCGCCACCGACCGCCGAACCGCCCCGGACGCCGCGGGCTCCGACGGACTGCGCCTCGACGACGTCACCCTCACCCTGGGCGACGGCGATACCGCCGTCACCGCCCTCGACCACGTCGGCCCGCTCTGAGTTCGACCGCGACCCTTCGATTCGCCGTCCGTACGCCTCATTCACCCCCACCACGGTTCGGTCCGCATCATGTAGATCTGGT
>NZ_JBHVGB010000373.1:0-1037 GCF_042801335.1 Nocardioides sp. NPDC057577
CCTTCCGGCGACCCGGCACCGGCCCGGCGGCCGCCCGGCCGGTGCCCGTCACCCCCATGGCCTACGCCGGACGCTTGAGCCCCGTCAGACTGCGCCCGATCAGCGTCACCCGCTCGCCCGCGGACACCTTGGGCCCCGCACCTGGGGGCACCCCGTCCGGGACGGCCGTGTCCACGACGACCTGCCACTGCCTGCCGTGATTCATCGGGACGGCGAACTCCAGGGTCTCGGCGCCCGCGTTGAACATGAGCAGGAAGGAGTCGTCGGCGATCCGCTCACCGCGCGGGCCCGGTTCGGAGATCGCGTGGCCGTTGAGGAAGACCGTCATGGCCTTCGCGTGCGCGGCCTGCCAGTCCCGCTGGGTCATCTCCTCGCCCCTCGGGGTGAACCACGCGATGTCGGACAGCTCGTCGTGCGTGCCCTCCACCGGACGGCCGTGGAAGAAGCGTCTGCGCCGGAAGACCGGGTGGTCCCGGCGCAGCCAGACCATGGACCGGGTGAACTCCAGCAGGCTGGTGTCCGTGGCGTCACCGTCCTCGTCGCCGTCCTTCGCGTGCGAGGCGGCGGCCGGGTCCGGCCAGTGGACCCAGGAGAGCTCGTTGTCCTGGCAGTAGCCGTTGTTGTTGCCCCGCTGCGTACGCGCGAACTCGTCCCCGTGACTCAGCATGGGCACGCCCTGGGACAGCATCAGGGTGGCGATGAAGTTGCGCATCTGACGGCTGCGCAGTTCGAGGATCTCCTTGTCCTCGGTCTCGCCCTCCGCGCCGCAGTTCCACGAACGGTTGTGGCTCTCGCCGTCCCGGTTGCCCTCGCCGTTGGCGTCGTTGTGCTTGTCGTTGTACGAGACCAGGTCGGCCAGGGTGAAGCCGTCGTGGCAGGTGGTGAAGTTGATGGACGCCAGCGGCCTGCGCCCGTCGTCCTGGTAGAGGTCGGACGACCCCGTGAGCCGCCCGGCGAACTCCGCGAGCGTCCGGGGCTCGCCCCGCCACAGGTCCCGCACCGTGTCCCGGTACTTGCCGTTCCACTCGGTCCACAGC
>NZ_JBHVGB010000374.1:0-1032 GCF_042801335.1 Nocardioides sp. NPDC057577
GGGCAAGACCATCGCCGTGAACCGGCTGAGTCGATCATGTTTCATACCCGAGCGGTCCATACCCGCCCGGAGGGCGCGGATCACAGTCCGCGCAGGGTGCCGTAGGCGGACTGGACGAACGGCGCGAGCGGCGTGGGAGCCGTGTTCGTGAGGGCCACCAGCGCCGTGCCCGACGCGGGGAGGAAGCCCGCGAAGGCCGTGAACCCGCGGGTCCCTCCGGAGTGGTGGAGCAGCGCGCCGTCCGGGCGAGGACGGAGGTTCCAGATGAGGCAGAGCCGTGATCCGGTCCTCGGCACCCGCAGCCGCGGCCGCTGGACCTCGGCCAGCGCGAGGCGCAGCACGGGGTGCGGAGCGTTGTCCGGGTGGAGCAGCAAGGTCAGGACGCGCAGCAGGTCGCGGGCGCTGGACCGCACCGCACCGGCCGCGGTCAGTCCGGGCATCAACAGGGCGGGGCGTGGGCGGCCGTGCCAATGTCCGGTCAGCTGGGGGCGGTCGGGGTCGCAGTCCGTGTCGAGCAGACCGAGCGGCCCGGTGACGCGCTCGGCCAGCAGGGCGGCGTAGTCCCCGCCGGTGCCGCCGGCCGCCCTGGCGAGCACGTGACCCAGCAGCCCTCCGCCGAAGTTGGAGTAGTGCACCCTGCTTCCCGGCCTGTGTCTCAGCGGGGTGCGGCGCAGCGCGTCGAGCAGGTCGTCCTCGCCGAAGCCGGCGTAGGGATTGCTGAGCCATCCGCTGCGGACCGCCCGGGTGAGGAGCCCCGGCGGCAGGCGCGGCAGGCCGGAGGTGTGGGTGGCCAGGTGCAGGAGGGTGAGGGGCGGCCCGGGCAGCCGGAACGGGAGGTAGCGGTCGGCCCGGTCGCCGTAGCGGACCTCTCCCCGGGCGGCGAGTTCCGCCAGCAGCAGGGCGGTGAAGGTCTTGGTCAGCGAGCCCGTCTCGAACCGGGCCGCCTCCCCCGCCCGTCCGCTGCCGAGGACCGCGCGCTCGGTGCCCCGCACCGCCGCGACCGCCGCCGCCGGGCCGCGGGCGGCCTCCAGC
>NZ_JBHVGB010000375.1:0-1029 GCF_042801335.1 Nocardioides sp. NPDC057577
GGACTGCCGTGGTGGGTGAAGTGGATCGCGGTGCCGGTCATCGCCCTGGTCGTGTTCGGCGGGCTGATCGCCAGCGTGGTCGGCTTCGTGATCGGACTGCTGTTCAAGCTGCTGGTCTTCGTCGCGCTCGTCGGCGGACTGATCTACGTCGTACGCAAGTTCATGTCGAGCTCGTCGTCGCGCAGCGACTGGTGAGAGAGGTGGGACACCGGTGGGGGTAACAGGAACCACCGGTTCCCTCGGGCGGGGGAAGTTTCCCGGACGGGACCTCGGTGAGCGGTGACCGACGGTTAGAGTCCGGAACTCCACGCGGGGGCGACCCCGTGCACGGCGTACACCCCCACCCGTGTTCTCCGCACGGGTTGCCTCCTCGCGTTCCGGGAGTGACCCTTGGCCACGGCTGACACCGCATTCGCTCACCTGCACGCCCTTCCCGTGCAGCCCTGCTCGACGCCTCGGACCTCCCCCACGCCCTCCTCCGCCGACCCGCCGCCCTCCGCGACCCTGATCGGCTCCGTGCAGCGGGCGATGCGCCTGCTCGAGTGCGTCGCCGAGCACGAGTACGGCGCCCCGGCCAAACAACTGGCCCGCGAGACGGGGCTGGCACTGCCCACCGCGTACCACCTGCTGCGCACGCTGGTGCACGAGGGCTATCTGCGCCGGGAAAAGGGACTGTTCTTCCTCGGCGAGGCCGCCGAGCGGCTGAGCAGCAGCGGGGCCGAGCAGAAACGTCGCAGCACGGTGGTCGACACCATGGCCCGCTGGCGCGACGCGATCGGCGTCCCGGTGTACTACGCCATGTACCGGGACGGCGAGATCGAGGTCATGTGCGTCTCCGACACTCCGGGCAACCCGGCGGTCGAGGAGTGGGCGGACTTCCGGGAGACGGGGCACGCGCACGCCATCGGGCAGTGCCTGCTGTCCCAGTTGGACGAGGACGCCCGCCGTGACCACCTGGACCGCTACCCGGTGCGGCCGCTCACGCCGTATACGCTGCGTGACGGCCACAGCCTGTTGAAACGACTGGAG
>NZ_JBHVGB010000376.1:0-1024 GCF_042801335.1 Nocardioides sp. NPDC057577
CTCCTGGGCCGCGATGACGACGCGCACCGGGCCCCACGCCTTGACCTCGAGCATCTCGCGGTACTCCGCGGGCAGCTCGTCGAGCTTGTCCTCGTTGAGGACGGCGAGGCTCATGAGGTGCCAGCGGACCTCGATGTCCCTGACCTTCTCCACTTCCAGGACCCAGCGGGAGGTCATCCAGGCCCAGGGGCACAGCGGGTCGAACCAGAAGTCGACGGGCGTCTTCTCCGACATGTCTCTCCTCATGAGGCGCGCGAGTATGCCTTTCCCGGGGCAACCGGCCGGTCGGCCCGCCCATTCCCGGCTGCCGTGCGTCAGGGGCACATGGCAGGATCAGTGCTGTCCGCATACTGAACACCACGGAACACCAGTCGTATACCGAAGCCGTATACCGAACACCATCCGAGGAGTGCCGCCCGTGCCCGGTGAGAATCTGTCCCGCGACGAGGCCCGGGAGCGGGCCGCACTGCTGTCCGTCGACGGGTACGAGGTGTCCCTCGACGTGCGCTCGGCCGTCGGTGACGCGCAGGGCGAGGGCCCGCGCACGTTCCGGTCCGTCACCACGATCCGCTTCCGCTGCAACGAGCCCGGCGCGAGCAGCTTCGCCGACCTGGTCGCCCCGAGCGTCACCGCCGTCTCCCTGAACGGCCGCGACCTCGACCCGAGCGAGGTCTTCGACGGCTCCCGGATCGCCCTGGAGGACCTGGCCGCCGACAACGAGCTGGTGGTCGACGCCCAGTGCGCCTACTCCCGCACCGGTGAGGGCCTGCACCGCTTCGTCGACCCGGAGGACGGCGAGGTGTACCTGTACACCCAGTACGAGCCGGCCGACTCCCGACGGGTTTTCGCCAACTTCGAGCAGCCGGACCTCAAGGCGCCCTTCCGCTTCGAGGTGCGCGCGCCCGAGGAGTGGACGGTGTGGTCCAACGGCGCGGGCGAGCGGGCCGACGGGGTGTGGCGGTTCGCGGAGACGAAGCCGATCTCGACGTACATCACGTGTGTCGTGGCCGGTCCCTACCACTAC
>NZ_JBHVGB010000377.1:0-1024 GCF_042801335.1 Nocardioides sp. NPDC057577
ATGATGCCGAGCGCGAAGATCGTGATCTGCAGCAGTGCACCACCGCTGAACATGTTCACCAGGCCGAAGAGGCTGTTGTTGCCCTTACTTGCCTGGTCAACACAGGTCTGGACGTTCTCGTAGCTCACTCCCGGTACCGGGATGTGTGCCCCGAGCCGGTAGAGCACGATGATGCCGAGCGTGAAGAGCAGCTTCTTGCGCAGGTCGGGCGTCTTGAACGCCCGGGCGAACGCGGTGAGCACGGTGCCTCCTGCGACCCCCGCGCTACTGCGTCAAGGGTGACGGTCTTGAGGTTCGACTGACGACTGATAAGTGGACGGCTAAGTGGGTAACGCTGAACCGCCGCCCAGAGTGCCTCATGTGAGACACCCGTGAAAGAGGGCAGCGCAGGCCACCTTACCGGCGGGACCTATGCCCTTGGAACGACCAACCGGGGATACCCCTTTTGTGGGGCATCCCCGGTTGGGATCGCTCAAGTCATCGAGACGCCTGATGGGTTCAGACGAGCTCGGTGACGGTACCGCCGGCGGCGGTGATCTTCTCCTTGGCGGAGCCGGAGACGGCGTCGACCGTCACCTGCAGCGCCACGGAGATCTCGCCCTGGCCGAGGACCTTGACGAGGCTGTTCTTGCGCACGGCGCCCTTGGCGACCAGGTCGGCCACCGTGACCTCTCCACCCTCGGGGTAGAGCGTCGCGAGCTTGTCCAGGTTCACGACCTGGTACTCCGTGCGGAACGGGTTCTTGAAGCCCTTGAGCTTCGGGAGACGCATGTGGAGGGGCATCTGGCCACCCTCGAAGCGCTCCGGAACCTGGTAACGAGCCTTCGTACCCTTGGTACCACGGCCTGCGGTCTTACCCTTGGACGCCTCACCACGACCCACACGGGTCTTGGCGGTCTTGGCGCCCGGGGCAGGCCGGAGGTTGTGGGCCTTCAGCGGGCTGTTCTCCGCCATGTCAGTCAACCTCCTCAACCGTCACGAGGTGGCGGACGGTGTGAACCATTCCGCGGAACTCGGGGCGGTC
>NZ_JBHVGB010000378.1:0-1017 GCF_042801335.1 Nocardioides sp. NPDC057577
GGTCGACGCCGACACGGCGGCCGACTGCCGTGATCGGCTAGAGGTGGCCGACATGTCGGCCTCAGTCGGCCCTGTCACGAGCCCCTCCACGACCTTCGTGGGAGTCGGCTCAGGAACCTGCGCCGGGCCGGATTTGTCCTGGTCAGTGGCGTGCACGTCGGCTCGTTCGCCGTCCGACTCGATGGCTGGCCGGCCGGCCGACTCGGCAGAGGCCATTTCGGCAGAGTCGGCCGACTCGGGGTTGTGGTGCAGCACCTTTGCCACGAGGTCCGATCCGAAGTAGATCGACCCGACCGGGAGCGAGGTGGCCAGCAGCACGAGGGCCCAGTTCGCGGGGTCCCAGTCGGCCAGTCGGCCCCACTGCGTCGACTCGGTGTGCAGGGTCGGTATGAGGCCGTGCACGTAGTTCAGCAGGAGGCTGGCGAGCGTGTAGGTCGCAAGGACCCGGAGCGCGAACTTCCGGTCCGCACCCGTGAGCACGAGCGTGGCGACCAGTGCGAGGGCCATCAGGCCGTCGACCACGATCGGGTAGAGCAGGGCGGCGGTGGTGTCCGCGCCGATGGTGCGGGCCACGTCGGACAGTGCGTTCCACGAGACCCGAAAGGCCATGAGGACCACGGCTACCAGCCCGAGGACCAGGGTGGTACGTGCGCCTGTCCGGCGAGCATCTCGTGGAGCAGTAGCAGGGTGATGCCGATGCGAATCGCTTCGGCCGAGGAGGGCGGTGATGCGGGCAAACAAGCGGGGTACTCCAGGTGGGCTCGGGGGCGGCGGCCTTGGCGCAGGGGAGGGCAGGGGGTGGCCGCCGTGAGGTGTGATGTCTCGTACCACTCGTCGCGTGCCTGGTCAGGACAGGTACGGGTGGCGTGGTGATGTCGACTCGACTCGTTGCGGCTCTCCCACTCGTCCCCGCGCTGACCTGCGCGGGGACGAGTGATGCGAGTGGAGTCGGGTCAGGCTGCGGTGTCGGGCAGCGGCTCATCCGCCGGCCGGGCGTCCTCGGCCACAGCCCTGGGC
>NZ_JBHVGB010000379.1:0-1015 GCF_042801335.1 Nocardioides sp. NPDC057577
GCCGAGGACCTCGCGGTAGCCGGCGAGGGGGCCGTTGCGCAGGGCGCGCTTCCACTGGGTTCGCGCGTGGACGAGCAGGGCCACGCCGACGACGGTCAGGCCGCCCGCGGCACCCACCGCGGCGAACAGGTGGGCGTCGAGCGCCGCGGACAGCGGGATGCCGACCGGCAGGAACAGCCCCGCCATCAGTGCCAGCAGCCCCAGCCAGGCCGCCGGTCGGCGTTGTTCCGTCTCCAGCGCCTTGCGCCGTTCCGTCAGCAGCGCGGTCACGGCCGCGTCGTCGGTGTAGTCGACGTCGTAGCGGGCGCCGATGTCCCGCGCGGCATCCCGTACCCGGGCGTCGGACCTCAACGCCGCCCCGCTCACCGGCAGTAGACCCATCCCCGTCCCCGCTTCCTCTGCGTACGCGCTCCGTCACCGATCCGAGCGAAGATCATGGCACGGGCGGTCGGGGCCCTCGTGAGTGAATCGTGCAGGGGTCATGGGTGCACCGTGATGAACAGCACGTGGACGGCATTCGGCTCTGGCCGTCCGTGATTCGCGCGAGCACAGTGGGAGGGGCTGCTCGGCGGGCGGTGCTCAAGGGGGTCCCGCGGGTGCGAAGTTGCAGCTGGGTAACGGTGCAGGGGGTGAGTGCGCGGGGAGTGGGCGTGCCTTGAGGGGCCTATGTGCGGCTGATACGGTGCGATGGCTTGACACTCGCCTTACTGCTGGTTATTCGCCCAGGTCGGGTGCGTCAGGGGATGCCCCGGGACGTCAGCGGTCGGGCGGACACGGGCGAAGTGTCCGAAATTGCAGATGATTCTGCTTACTTGGGCGATCGATGCCCGAGTTGGTACGTGGCAGACAATTTCTTGGTTGTACGGGGAGCGGTTGCGTGAAGATCCAGGAGCGTACGGGGGCGGGCGCGGGACGTTCCGCGGCTCCGGCTCAGCCGTCGGTCGGTGACCGGCTTCCCAGCCCTCCTCGCGAGCGCAAACCGGCGCTGGCCGCGCTGGCGGTGCTGCTGATCCTG
>NZ_JBHVGB010000380.1:0-1014 GCF_042801335.1 Nocardioides sp. NPDC057577
CGCTGGACGACTCCACCCCGTACGACGGCGTGAAGCGCGTTCCGCCGGGGCACGCACTGATCCTGCGCGCCGGGGCCCGCGAGATCGCCGGGTACGAGCCGGTGGCCTCGCTCGCCGTCGCCGCCCCCCAGGCCGACCCGGTGAGCGCGGTCGAAGGCGTACGCGACGCGCTCGTCGAAGCCGTACGCGCGCGGCTCACGGCCCCGCGCCACGCTCCGGAGACCCTGCCGCCCGACCCGGGGCCCGTGCCCGGCATGGGTCCCGCCGAACGCCGTGCGGCCCGGGGGGCGCCCGTCCCCGGTATCGGCGCCGACCTCTCCGGCGGCAGCGCCTCCGCCACTCTCGCGCTGCTCGCCTCGGGACTGCCCGGGCTGCCGGGCACCGTGCTCGGCCACGGGACGGGCGCGGGCGAACGCCTGCTGGCCGTCACGTTCAACGACCTCTCCGCACCGGGCCGCGAGGACGAGATGGAGCGGGCCAGGGCCATCGCCGCCAACCCCCGTCTGCACCACGTGGTCGTGGCGGCCGGCGAGGAGGCGCTGCCCTACGCGTCACTGGAGAGCGGCCCGCTCACCGACGAACCCGCCCCCTCCCTGGTCGTCGCCGAACGCCACCGCCGCCGGCTGTCCGCGGGCAGCGCGGACCACTTCGTCGGCCACGGCGCACGGCAGGTCCTGGACGCGCACCCGGCACGGCTGGCCGACCTCCTCATGGACCGGCGCAGACGTCACCTCCTGCGGCCCGTCGCCGCGCTCGCCCGGGCCGAAGGCCCCTCCACCCACTCCCTGTTCGTCCCGCTGGCCGTCTACCGGGCGGCCCGTCGGCTGGCCCGTACGTCCTACCGCACCGGGCTGGAGACGGCCGCGTCCCTGCTGCCCGACGCCAACCGGGACGCCCCCGACCTCGACACCCCGGCCGATGCCTCGCTCGCCTCCCTCGCCTGGTCACGGCCGGGACCTGCCGCCCGGTGGCTCACCGGGGAGGCCCTCGCGGAGGTATCGGTCCGTCTCCAGG
>NZ_JBHVGB010000381.1:0-1012 GCF_042801335.1 Nocardioides sp. NPDC057577
AGGTCACGCCCGTCCCGGGTGGCGGCACGGCGCACGCTGTCGAGCCTGATGCCGTGTCTCTCCAGCTGCGGCGGGACCGGCCGGGCGCTGCGGCGCCGCAGGGCACGCACCCGTGACACCAGTTCGGGGAACTCGAAGGGCTTGCTCACGTAGTCGTCGGCACCGAGATCGAGCCCTTCCACCCGGTCCTCCATGGTCCCCGAGGCGGTGAGCATCAGGATCCTGGTGCGCGAGCCGGTCGACACGAGCCTGCGGGCGACGTCGTCGCCGTGCACGCGGGGGAGATCACGGTCCAGCACGACCACGTCGTAGTCGTGCAGTCCCAGATAGGCGAGCGCCGCGTCCCCGCTGTACACGGTGTCCACGGCGAATCCGGCACGCCGCAGCCCGGTCGCCACCAGCTCCGCCAGAATCTCCTCGTCCTCGGCGACCAGTACCCGCATCGTGTTGTCCCCTGCCTCGTGCACGCGTGTCCACTCCTCCCAGGATGCGTCTTTGGTACGGGAAAGGATGTTTCGCAAAGCTCTCCGCGTCCCGGGCGGCCGTCATCGATGTGAGTGGATCTTCCACGGGCCGTTAGGATTTCGACCATGGCGGCCACTGGATCCGAGAAGCAAGGGGGCGACGGCGTGAACAGTTTCTACGTATCGACCCCCATCTACTACGTCAACGACGCTCCTCACCTGGGCCACGCCTATACGACCGTCGCAGGCGACGTGCTCACCCGCTGGCACCGCCAGCGCGGCGAGAAGGTGTGGTACCTCACCGGCACGGACGAGCACGGTCAGAAGATCATGCGTACGGCCGAGGCGAACGGGGTCACCCCGCAGGCCTGGGCCGACAAGCTCGTCACGGAGTCGTGGAAGCCCCTCTGGGAGCACCTCAACATCGCGAACGACGACTTCATCCGTACGACGGAGAAGCGCCACACGGACCGTGTGCAGGAGTTCGTGCAGGACCTGTTCGACAAGGACCAGATCTACAAGGGCGGGTACGAAGGCCCGTACTGCGT
>NZ_JBHVGB010000382.1:0-1009 GCF_042801335.1 Nocardioides sp. NPDC057577
GTGTAGTACTCGGACTCGCCCGCGTTGGTGATCCAGCGCTTCACACCGTTGAGGACCCAGAAGTCGCCGTCGCGGACGGCCTTGGTCTTCATGCCCGCGGCGTCGGAGCCTGCGTCCGGCTCGGAGAGGGCGTACGAGAACATCGCGTCGCCCTTGGCCAGCGGGCCCAGGTACTTCTTCTTGAGGTCCTCGGAGCCGGAGAGGATCACCGGGAGCGAGCCCAGCTTGTTCACGGCCGGGATGAGGGAGGACGAGGCGCAGACACGGGCCACCTCCTCGATCACGATGACGGTGGCGAGCGCGTCGGCGCCGGCGCCGCCGTACTCCTCCGGGACGTGGACCGCGTGCAGGTCGGAAGCGACGAGGGCGTCCAGCGCCTCCTGCGGGAAGCGCGCCTCCTCGTCCACCGCCGCGGCGTGCGGGGCGATCTTCGCCTCGGCGAGCGAACGGATCGTCTCGCGGAGCATGTCGTGCTCCTCGGCCGGACGGTACAGGTCGAAATCGGTCGAACCCGCCAAGACGTTCACTCCCCAAGGATGCTAACTACCGTTAAGTAACCCAATTTTAGTGGCCTCGTCGAGCGGAGGCATACGGGCGCGGCACGTGAGCTTGCCGACAGCCATGCCGACGGCCACCTCGACGGCCGGAAAACCGCGTTCCGCCCGCCCGGATATGCTCGGCTCCGCACGTCTGTCCGCATCGTTCAGGAGCACCCCATGGCCCTCAGGATCACCGTGATCGGCACCGGATACCTCGGCGCCACCCATGCTGCGGCCATGGCGGAGCTGGGCTTCGAAGTCCTCGGGCTCGACGTGGTGCCGGAGAAGATCGAGATGCTCTCCGCCGGCCGGGTGCCGATGTACGAACCGGGGCTCGAGGAGATCCTCCAGAAGCACGTGGCGGGCATCGAGGGGTCCACCGGGCGCCTTCGGTTCACCACCTCCTGGGAGGAGGTCGGCACCTTCGGCGACGTGCACTTCGTCTGCGTGAACACGCCGCAGAAGCACGG
>NZ_JBHVGB010000383.1:0-1003 GCF_042801335.1 Nocardioides sp. NPDC057577
GGCTTGACGTGTCGTACCCCTCGGGCAGACTTGGCGCGTAACAAGGATGATCGCGTCCGCCGGGCGCCGAGGGGGATTCAAGCCATGAGCCACGACGGCGCACAGGGGCGGTACGCGGGCGGTTCCGTGGCCGGCGGCCGGTACCAGCTGCGCGACCTGCTCGGCGAGGGCGGCATGGCCTCCGTCTACCTCGCGTACGACACCGCCCTGGACCGACAGGTCGCGATCAAGACACTGCACACCGAGCTGGGACGCGAGCAGTCCTTCCGCGAGCGGTTCCGGCGCGAGGCGCAGGCCGTCGCCAAACTGCAGCACACCAACATCGTCTCGGTCTTCGACACGGGCGAGGACGAGCTCGGCGGCGCGCTGATGCCGTACATCGTCATGGAGTACGTCGAGGGCCGGCCGCTGGGCTCCGTGCTCGACGAGGACGTCCAGCAGTACGGCGCGATGCCGGCCGACAAGGCCCTCAAGGTGACGGCGGACGTGCTCGCCGCCCTGGAGACCAGCCACGAGATGGGTCTGGTCCACCGCGACATCAAGCCCGGCAACGTCATGATGACCAAGCGCGGCGTCGTCAAGGTGATGGACTTCGGCATCGCCCGGGCCATGCAGTCGGGCGTCACCTCGATGACCCAGACCGGGATGGTCGTCGGTACCCCTCAGTACCTCTCCCCCGAGCAGGCACTCGGCCGCGGCGTCGACGCGCGATCCGACCTGTACTCGGTCGGCATCATGCTGTTCCAACTGGTCACCGGGCGCCTGCCGTTCGACGCCGACTCACCGCTCGCGATCGCGTACGCGCACGTGCAGGAGGAGCCGGTGGCCCCGTCCACCGTCAACCGCGCCCTGCCCCCGGCGGTGGACGCGCTGGTCGCCCGCGCGCTGAAGAAGAACCCGAACGAGCGCTTCCCGAGCGCCGCGGCGATGCAGGACGAGATCGCACGTGTGCTGAGCGCCGGCGCGCCCACGGGCGCTCCGGTGATCGTCGGCGGGGGCGCTC
>NZ_JBHVGB010000384.1:0-308 GCF_042801335.1 Nocardioides sp. NPDC057577
ACGTCACCGAGCACGCCGAGGCCACCGTCGCCGCGCTGACCCTGACCCACCTCGACGACCGTGTCGTCCTCGACGTCGCCGACAACGGCCGCGGCTTCAGCCCCGAGCGGCAGACACCTCGCCAGGCCGGCGGCGTACGCGGTCACGGGCTGCCCGCGATGCGGGCCCGGGTCCAGCAGCTCGGCGGCACCCTGACCGTCGAATCCGCACCCGGCGAAGGGACCGTCCTGTCCGCCGCCGTGCCCCTGGCCACGCACCCGGACGCCCCGGTCACACCATCTGCACCGGGCGGCCCCGCGGGGGGCGCC
>NZ_JBHVGB010000384.1:318-1002 GCF_042801335.1 Nocardioides sp. NPDC057577
TACGGATCCTGCTCTGCGACGACCACGCCGTCGTACGGGCCGGACTGCTCGCCCTGCTCGGCGGCGAACCCGACATCGACGTCGTGGGCGAGGCGGGCAGCGGGGAGGAGGCCGTCGCCCTCGCCGCACAGCTCACGCCCGACGTCGTCCTGATGGACCTCCAGCTGGGCTCGGGCATCGACGGTGTCGAGGCGACCCGCCGCATCGCCACCGCCGGGGCCGGCGCGGTCAACGTGCTCGTCCTCACGACGTACGACACCGACGCGGACATCACCCGGGCCATCGAGGCGGGAGCCACCGGCTACCTGCTGAAGGCCGAACGCCCGGAAGAACTCTTCGCCGCGATCCGGGCCGCCGCACAGGGCCGCACGACACTCTCCCCGCCGGTCGCCAGCCGGGTCATGGCCCGGATGCGCAGCCCCCGGCCCACCCTGACCGAACGCGAACTCGACATCCTGGGCCAGCTGTCACAGGGCCTCGGCAACCGTGACATCGCACGAGCCCTCTTCATCAGCGAGGCCACCGTCAAGACCCACCTGGGGCGGATCTACGAGAAGCTCGACGTGGACACCAGGGCGGGAGCGGTATCCGTCGCCAAGGAGCAACGCCTGCTCCCGTAGCCCACGCTCCCCGGGCGCCGGGCACCACCCGCGTTCACCCGGACGGCCCAGTCACCTCCCCCCG